>JAPDPT010000069.1 GCA_034506315.1 candidate division KSB1 bacterium
AGTGCGCCGAACGGACACGAGATCAAGTTCACCATACAGATCAGCGATGCCTCTGGCGATTGCTGGGGCTCGAGCCTGAAGCTGGTCGTGGCGATGCCACACATAATCTTCTCCCGGCAGACCCCACGCGAGGCCAAAGGCAATGGAGACGACCGGGTGGACCCAGGCGAACAGTGGTTGCTTTCCGTCGAGCTACAGAACACAGGGCTACGGGAGGCCGCGCAGCTCGGCGGATCCCTGCGCAGTCTGAGCCCGGTGATCAGAGTCCTGGACAGCCTGGCGACCTTCCGAGAAGTGAGGGTGGGCTCGACGACCGAGAACCTGGAGGATCCCTTCGTCGTCGAGGTGTCTACGTCAGGGCAACGTTTCGAGATCGTGCCCCTGGAATTGCATCTTCGGGAAACCGGGGGATTCTACGAGGCCGTCATTTCCTTCTATCTGGCGATCGGACAGGGAAGGGTGCTTCTTGTGGAGGACGACGGAACAGCAGACTTTCGCAAACACTACGCGGACGCCGTGAACCGCCTGGGACTTGCAACCCGTCACTGGGATACGGCCCTTGAAGGTTCCGTGCCCCTCGATACCCTTAGGAAATACAGCCGTGTGGTATGGTACGTGGGTACCGATTACGGGAATAGCCTGTTCCGGCAAGGAACGGACAATGTGGAGGCTTATCTGGCAGAGGGCGGGCGTCTGTTCTTGAATGGGCCGGCAGCGGTTTTCGTGCTGCGCAGCCGGCCGCTTTTCACCCAGTACCTGCGCTCGAGCTACATCAACTACAACACAGGCTTGCACCGACTGACCACCGGCGGACAGAACGAGGTGCTCGGGGAGATTGCGTTCTGGCTTTCTCAGGAAGGGCCGAACAAACAGGGGATGCCGACGGAAATTGAAGTTGCCGATCCGGCCTTTCCGATCCTGTTCTACGACCGGGACACGCCTGAGGGCAATGGCAACATCCGCTCTCGAGGGATAGGCGCTTCGGCCGTGGCTACCGGGAATTACCGAGCGGTGTACTTCGCCTTCGGCTGGGAGGGAATCCAGGACCCGGACGTGAGGAGGGAGGTCCTGGCCCGTGTTCTGATGTGGCTCCAGGGTGAGATATCCGGAGTTCCTGGCGGGGAGACGTGTTTGCCGACGGACCTCGCCCTGGAAGCCAACTACCCCAACCCATTCAACGCGTCGACCACCATCGTGTTCAGGGTGGCGGAGAAGGCCTACGCGAGACTGGCGGTGTACGATGCCCGAGGGCGTTTGGTCCGCACGCTCTTGGAAGCAGAATTACCCCCCGGCCGACACAGGATCCTCTTCGACGCTAAGGACGAGCGTGGAGCAAGCCTCTCGAGTGGTGTCTACCTGTGCCGCCTCGAAGTGGGGGACAAGCAGGTGGTGCGCAAGATGGTCTTGACGAAATGACGACTCTGCCATGCCCCAAGGATGAGAACAAAGGAGGGCGTCGCCCTCCTGGCGCCCGATCTAAGGCGTGGGGAGAAGAGCCCCAGCTCCGGGGTCTGGGGGTGCGGCCGCTGCAGGCCGGCCTCATCGGCCTTGACATTTTCGCGGGCTTTTCGTATACTGGCGGCAGTTCAGGAGCCAGATTGGCACGCGGGAAGGACGTCTGCTGTGGAACGGTAGGCGTCTTTTTCTGTATCGGAAGCACGACGGACGTTAGCTAAGGAGACGAGAAAATGCCTCTGGTAACCACCCATCAACTCTTCCGCGATGCCTATGCGAACCACTACGCAATTGGCGCCTTCAACATCAACAACATGGAGATCCTGCAGGGGATCGTTGAAGCGGCGCACGAGGAACGTGCTCCCCTCATCCTGCAGGTTTCCAAAGGTGCCCGTAAGTACGCTCGCCACGAGTTCATCATGAAGCTCGTCGAGGCCGCTCTGGAGATCACCGATGTGCCGATCGTCTTGCATCTTGACCACGGCGATAGTTTCGAGCTCGTGAAAGCCTGCGTGGACGGCGGCTTTACATCGGTGATGATCGATGGGTCCCACCTACCCTTTGAGGAGAACGTGGCCCTGACGAAAAAGTGTGTCGAGTACGCACACGCGCACGGCATCCCTGTGGAGGCTGAGCTCGGCCGCCTGGCGGGGATCGAGGAGCATGTCGAGTCTAAGGAGGCGATCCTCACGGACCCGGATGAAGCGGCGGAGTTTGTAGAGCGCACCGGCTGCGATTCCTTGGCGGTAGCGATTGGGACCAGCCACGGAGCGTACAAGTTCAAAGGCGAACCGCGACTTGACTTCGAACGCCTGCAGGAAATTGAGAAACGGCTTCCTGGTTTCCCCCTTGTGCTCCACGGGGCTTCCAGTGTGTTACAGGAGTTCGTGGATACGTGTAACCAGTACGGAGGGAAGCTTCCCGGCGCGAAGGGCGTTCCGGAAGAGATGATCCGGAGAGCAGCCCAGGGCGGGGTGTGCAAGGTCAACATCGACACGGACCTGCGTCTGGCTATGACAGCTACGATCCGGCGGAAATTCAGCGAGGATCCGAGCAACTTTGATCCGCGGAACTACCTGGGACCAGCTCGAGATGCCATCCGGGAGATGGTTCGCCACAAGTTGCATGTCCTCGGGTGTGCGGGACGGGTTCCTTCAGCGTAACCAATGCCGAAAGCACAAGAGGAGGTAGGCGATGGCACGTGTGGCAATAAACGGGTTCGGGCGCATCGGACGCCTGGTTTTCCGCCTGGCTCTGGAGCGAAAGGCTTTTGAGGTCGTGCAGATCAACGATATTACGGATGCCCCCACGCTCGCGCATTTGCTGAAGTACGACAGCGTCCACGGTCGCTTCAGCGGCGAGGTGAAAGCCGAAGCTGATGCCATCGTGGTCAACGGTAAGAAGATCCGAGTGTCGGCGGAGAAGGATCCGGCCAATCTGCCGTGGAAGGACCTCGGCGTGGACTTGGTGATCGAGTCGACCGGGGTCTTCCGGAAGAAATCGGAGCTGGAGAAGCACCTGCAGGCGGGGGCCAAGAAGGTGATCCTCACCGCACCCGCCAAGGACGATGTGGACGCCACGATCGTGATTGGCGTGAACGACCACATGCTCAAGCCGGAACACCGGATCGTCTCCAACGCTTCGTGCACCACGAACTGCATCGCGCCGATGGTCAAGGTTCTCCACGAGAACTTCGGTGTACGCCGGGGGCTGATGACCACCGTACACGCCTACACGAACGACCAGCGTATCCTCGACCTTCCGCACAAGGATCTGCGGCGCGCCCGCGCGGCGGCGATGTCGATCATCCCCACCACAACCGGCGCAGCTAAGGCTGTGGGCAAAGTGATCCCCGAGCTCAACGGCAAGCTGCACGGCTTCGCCATGCGAGTGCCCGTAGCGGACGGGTCCGTTGTGGACTTCACGGCAGAGCTCGAGAAGGAGACCACGGCGGAAGAAATCAACGCGGCCATGAAACGGGCAGCCGAGGGCGAACTGAAGGGCATCCTCGAGTACTGCGAAGACCCGATTGTGTCCATCGATGTGGTGGGCAACCGTCACTCTTGCGTGTTCGACGCGGAATCAACCATGGTGATCGGCGGCAACTTCGTGAAGGTGATCGGCTGGTACGATAACGAGATCGGCTACTCCGCGCGCGTGGTCGACCTGGCGATCAAGATGTTGAGCTGATTACTGATCGGGATAGCTGGGGCGCGGCGCACACCGCAAGGTGCCGCGCCCCTCACACGGAGCGGAGATGCGCAGAAAAATCGTAGCCGGCAACTGGAAGATGAATAAGACGGTTCCGGAAGCCGTGGAGCTGGCACGGAGCTTCCGCGAACTGTTCGAGTCCGACCATCTGGATCTTGACGTGGTGCTATGCCCTCCCTTCGTGGACCTGGTGCCGGTGGGGCAGGTGATCGCGGGATCGCGGATTGCCCTCGGTGCGCAGAACCTGCACTGGGAGGAAAAAGGGGCGTTCACCGGCGAGGTCTCAGCCGAAATGTTGTTGTCGGCCGGCTGCAAGTTCGTGATCATCGGGCACTCCGAGCGCCGGCAGTACTTCGGCGAGACGGACCAAACGGTGAACCGCCGCGTGCGAAGGGCCCTGGCATCGGGTCTCACCCCGATCGTGTGCGTGGGAGAAACTTTGGAGGAGCGCCGGGCCGGTCGCACCCATGAGGTGGTGGAGCGCCAGGTGCGCGGAGCCTTCGAGGCCCTCAGCCCATCGGAGATAGACCGGACGGTAATTGCGTACGAGCCTGTCTGGGCCATCGGAACCGGAGTGAACGCGACACCGGAGCAGGCACAGGAGGTGCACCAGTTCATCCGCTCCCTTATTGAAGAGCTTGCAGGCAAGGAGGTGGCAAGCCGGCTGCGCATTCAATATGGGGGAAGCGTGACACCGTCCAATGCAGCCGATTTGATGCGCCAGGCCGACGTCGACGGTGCCTTGGTGGGCGGCGCGAGTCTCAAGGCCGACAGTTTCTACCAAATCGTGAAGGCGGCAGCAGCCGCGTGAAGAGGTGCCTATGTACGGCTTTCTTCTGTTCCTCTACATCCTAATCTGCCTCGCCCTGATGGGGGTTATTCTGCTCCAATCGGGACGAGGGAGCGGCCTGGCCGGGGTGTTCGGCGGGTCCGCAATGGGGACGGTTTTTGGTGGCCGCGGGGCCGTTACCTTCCTCAGCAAGGTCACCACTGTGCTCGCAACTCTCTTCTTGCTTTTGTCCCTTCTGTTGGCTATGATTGTGGAGAGAGGCGGGCGGCGGGAAAGCCTGGTGGCGAAGGAAAGGCAAAAGCAGATGGTAATACCAGCGGCCAACCTCCCCGCCGCGGGTGTGGAACCGGAGGCCGGTCTCGGGAGTGCAACGAGCGGTGACTCCGGAAGGTAAAAAGATGTGCGGAAGTGGTGGAACCTGGTAGACACGCTGTCTTGAGGGGGCAGTGCCCGAAAGGGCGTGCGGGTTCGAATCCCGCCTTCCGCACCAAACGCTCCGTAGGCCGCGCGAGGACAGATCTACCCAGAAGGGATGCGAGGAGGGAGGAACAATGAGGTGTTGGCAGGGAAAGGCGTGGAGGTTGGGCGGTGCCCTGGCGGCAGCATTTCTCCTGCTTGTGACCGGCCAGCTATGGGCGCAGCAGCAAATGCCCGAAAAGGGCAAGATGACGCAAGAAGAGTACGAGAAGGCGTTGGCCCAGTGGCGCGCGGATAGCGCTCGGCTGGCCCGGCAACAGCAAGAAGCCCAGCTCCTCGCCGAGGCCAAGCGAAATTACAACGAGGGCAATGCGCTTCTAAAGAAGGGTGACTACGAAGCGGCGATCGAGAAGTACAAACGTGCCCTCGAGCTGGACTCGACGATGGCGAAGGCCTGGTACGGAATCGGCCTTGCCAATCGGAATCTGAGAAGGTCCGAGGAAGCGATTGCAGCCTACCGGAAAGCTATTCAACTCGATCCGAAGTACGGGGATGCCATCTTCGCTCTTGGGAAACTTCTCTCGGATCTCGACAGGTCGCAGGAGGCCCTGAAAGTATACCAGGACGCGGTTCAGGCCGATCCGAACCTCGCGAAGGCCTATTACGAAATGGGGCGGATCTACCTGGAGAACAAGCAGTACCAAGAAGCGGTCAGCGCGTTTACAAGGGCAACGCAGATCGATCCGCAATATAGCCTGGCCTATACGAGCCTGGGCGCTGCCTATCACCAACTGGGGAAGTACCAGGAGGCTGTGAATGCTCTGGAAAACGCGGTAGCGTTTGACCCTGAAAATTATCTCGCCTACTACCGGCTGGCTGAGGTTTACAACGCCATGGGCCAGCACGAAAGGGCCCTGGAGAACGCGACGAAGTCGCTGGAGCTGCGAAAGCAGCGTTTCGCGCCGGCGGCTTACGAGGCGGGTCGGGCCGCGGCAGCTCTCGGGAAAACGCAGGAGGCCATTGAATACTACCGCCTGGCGGCGCGGGACAGCCGATGGAAATCCGTCGCCGAATACGAGCTGAATCGGCTGCAGGGGAATCGCTGAGCGCCCAGAAAAGCAATGGACCACACGTGCCCCTGGATCCTCCCCAGGGGCTTTTTGTTATTGCGGAAGGGGAGCGATCGAGCCCGGAAGCCGAAGATCTTTCGAACAAGTTGCCGATAAAAAGTGCGCAGGGGGGCACGGTTGCGCCTACATAGGTATGAAAGTCGCGGGCAGGTGGTTCGTTTCTTGCCGCGATTCAAGCAGGTGCGTGTACCATGGAGGAAAAGATGGCCAAGGAGTGGCCAGGAAGTGGCCAAACAGGACCAGATTCCGCGAGCCGTGGCGGAGGACTGACCAGTCATCTCACCCGCCTCATTCTGGAATCGGATCTGTGTCTGGCGGACGGGGAAATTGACGAGGCCAGGGCCAGGCTTTCTGCGGCCTTGGCCTCGCTGCCGTTGGGGGACAAGCGGCGTGGGATAATCCGCTACCGGTTGGGTCTTGTAGAGCTGGAAGCCGGGGACTACGAGGCGGCACTCGAGCACTTCGGGGAGGCACGCCGCATCTACGAGAAAGCAGGGCTGGAGGATAGAACACGCGCCTGCGTGTGGGGCAAAATCGCGGCCAAGATGGGCCTCGGCGATTGGACAGGGGCGGTACAGGAGCTGGAAGGCTTGCGCCACAGCTACGAAGCCGCAGGGCAATCCGACGCAGCCCAGTGGGTAAGCGAACTGATGCTCGCTCTCGAGCCCGCTATCGTGGGGAAGAAAGTCCGCCGTATTGCGCGCGCCAGGTCGGTAGCTGAGCTTCTTCCCGGCGAGGGGGCTTTGCTGGATCGTCTGCTTGCCCGCCTGACCAAAGTGAACACGGACGACCGAACATAAGGCTATGCCATCACCGACCTCCAAGGGGGCAGAAAGGGAAGGGGCACGGACCGGGGGGGGGGAGAGGCCCGGCTGCCCCAGCGCAAGCGAAAAGGAAGCTGCCGTCCCACTCCGAAGGGCCGGAAGTCGAGCTGCAGGCCCGGGGGCAGGTCTGAAGAAACGAAGCAAGGAGAAGGGGGCCATACCGCCCAATAAGAACGAAACGCGAGTCATCCGAGTCGTTTGCGAGTACCACTTGTGCGGTCCCTTCCGGACGAGCCTTTTCTTCTTCCCTTCTGTGCTTGACAAGACGGTGCGAGTTCCGTACAATAGGTTGCGCCAGAGAGGGGCAGGGGGTAGGGCCAAACCTCTCAGAGCTGCGACTCAAGGGACTGGATCCTATGGAAAGCGGATCACAAGGCCATCACAGGACGATATCGGTTCGCAGAGAGCGGTCGAAAGGCGCGTGCAGCCGTAACCCATACGACGGGCCCCATCGCGGGGCCCGATTCTTTTCGGGAGGTTATGGCGAGCGAGTCGCTGCACGGATTTAGGAGGGACAGTCTGGGTGCACACCTGGGATCGCGGCGAATGAAGGGCTAGGACGGGATGATGGTGAACGAGGATCGGAAGAACGACCGGGAGCCGATCAAGGCGTGCACGGTGCTTGTAGGAGAGGCGGATCCGTTCATGCGCAGGACCCTGGTGCGGGTCCTGGAGCCCCAATACCGCATAAAGTTCGCAGAGTCCGGCGCAGAGCTCCTGGAACTTGCTCGCCGCATGAAGCCTGACCTGATCATTACCGAGGTGTTGCTGCGCGACAGGGACGGGATTCAAGTTTGTCGGGAGCTCAGGGCGGATCCCAATACCTCGCGGACCCCGATTCTGGTGTTCTCCTTTCTTGAGCTTCGCGACCAGGCCCTACAGGCCGGAGCTGATGCGTTCGCCAAGAAACCCATGCGAAGGACGGAGTTCTTTTCGACGGTGGAAGAGCTCCTGCGGCGACGGAGAAGATCGGAGGAGACGAACCCATGATTCAGAGGTTACCCACCTGCGTTCCCGGCCTGGACGAAGTGTTGGACGGTGGACTCCCGCTAAGCACCACAATCTTGATCGCGGGTATGCCTGGCTCAGGGAAGACGGTGCTGGCAAATCAGATAGCTTTCCGTAACGCACGACCGGACTGCCGGGTGCTTTTCGTGAGCACTGCGTCCGAGCCTCGTTCCAGGATGATTCGATTCATGCAAGAGTTCGAGTTCTTCGACCCGAACAAGGTGGGAAAAGAGGTCTTGTGGGAAGACCTGGGCCCGATGCTCGCTTCGGACGCGGACGACAAGCAAGTCCTGGAGTGGCTATCCGAACAGGTTCTGGAACGCGAGCCAGGCTTGCTGGTGATCGATAGCTTCAAGTCTCTCGTCGATCTGAACGGCGATCGGCGCGCCCTCCGACGTGCTCTGTTCCGATTTGCAGCGCAGCTGGCCACGGTCGACTGCGTCAGCCTCCTCGTAGGTGAGTACGCCTCCGGGGAAATCAACTCCGGAGCACCCGAGATTTCCATCGTCGACGGGATTCTCCAACTTGCGCTACGCCCCCTGGGTCTGCGCGACCGCCGATCCCTACGAGTACAGAAGCTCCGTGGAAGTGCTTACGTTCCGGGGGAGCACAGCCTGCGCATCAGCCGCTCAGGGGTCGAGGTCTTCCCCCGTTTCCGGACACCGGGCGAGCCTATCCACTACGAGACGACGATCGAAAGGGTGCCCACGTACATTCCCGGGCTCGATGAGATGTTCTGTGGTGGTCCGCTGCGGGGGACGGCTACCCTGGTCGTCGGGGACCCGGGCGTTGGGAAGACGGTGACCAGTCTCCATTTCCTCCTCAACGGCGCATTGCGGGGGGAACCGGGTGTGTTTGTCTCCTTCCAGGAGGATCCCAATCAGCTGGGCCAAATCGCTCGCAATTTCGGGTTCGACCTGAACCGACTTCAAGAGGAGAAGCTGGTCGCGATGTTCTACACCTCCCCGGTGGAGCTGGACATCGATGAGCACGTGCCCAAGATAGCCCATCTGGTCGAGCGTGTGGGTGCCAGGAGGGTGGTCATCGACAGCGTCACGGATCTCGAAGCGGGCGCGTTCTTCGACAGAGAGCGCTATTTCAACTACGTCTACTCGCTGGTCCAGTGGTTCAAAGACAGGCGGATCTCGACGATGCTCACGGCCCAGACCTCCGAGATGTTCGGGAACAGTCTGATCCTTACCGGAAGAGGCATTTCGCACATTGCGGACAATCTCCTTGTGGTCCGCTACATGCCGAAGGGTGCGGAGATCCGGCGCGTCATCGCGGTGTTCAGCTCCCGCGGAAGCGATCATAGCAAAGAAGTGCGGGAGTACTTTATTAGCGAGGAGCGCGGCCCGTTTGTGGGCGAGACGGTGGAGGCGGCGCTCCCTCTGCTGGGGGCAGTAGGTGGAAGGGAAGCGTGAGGTAGTTCGGGCAAGCCGGCTTGCACTCGGTTCCGGATTTCGAGAATAGAAACCTCGGGCGCGGAGAAATAGGGCCAACGCAAACGGGCTGGGCATGAGGACAACTCGCCGGCGGGAGAGTGTGGAGAAGCTCTACCGGCTCACCATCGAGCTGGGCACTACCCTCGATGAGAAGCGCGAAATCCAGGTGTTCCTGCGATGGGTCGAGCAGGAGGCGAACCCGCAGCTGGCCGCGCTCTATGTGGTCGATGACTTGAAATCGGTGCTGGAGCCAGTAGGTGCCGTCGGTGTCCCTCCCGCCGTGTTGCGGACCATCCCCATGGGTGAGGACGTGTGGCGTCACCTGGAGAACAGCACCCCGAAGGCCAGGGTACGTCCGGGACAGCGGTACAGCGTTCCCCTTATCCTGGAAGGTCAGCTCTTCGGGTTCCTGGCGGTGGTGAGTGCGGCTCGTGGAGCTACTTTGCGCTCGGAGAAGAAATTGCTCGCTACGGCAGCCGGATATCTCGCGCCGATCCTGCGGAACATTTGGCGATACCAGTCCCTTGAGAAGCAGGTTCGCCAGAGGACGGAGGAACTGGTCGAGTCGGAGCGGCGTCACCGTCAACTTGCGGAAAGACTCCATCTTCTGCGCGAGGTTGACTCTGCGATCTTGGAGGCCAAATCGGTCAGGGAGGTTGGGCAGCTCGTTTGCCGCTGCCTCCTCCAGGTCGTTCCCGGTGTATTTTGTGTGGCGATTTTGGGAATTCCAGGCTCGGTGGAAGAGGCGGAGGTCCTGGCCGCCGCCGATCGCTCGTCGATTCCCTCACTTGTGCCGGGAATGAGAGTGTCGCTTGCGGACATCGCACTGCGGTCGGGGCTTGAGGCAAAGGACCTTGCACTCCATCCCGTAGAGTCCAGCCCGGATCCGCGCCGCATTACGTACATGCTGGCCCAGCTTGGATTCCGGCGGGCGATGCTTTGTCCAATTTGGGAGGACGCCGGGGTGCGGGGTGCGATAGTCTTGGCCGGGTGTGAAGACGCGCCGTGGCAGGAAGATTACCACGAGACGGCGTCGGCGTTCTGCCGGTCTCTGGCCATAGCCATGCGGCAGGAAGAGCTCCGGGAACAGGTGCGAAGCCAGCACGAGGAGCTTGAACGGAAAGTTCGCAAGCGCACGGAGGAGCTGCAGAAGCTGGTGAATCATATGGCCGGCCGCGAGATCCGCATGGCCGAGCTCAAGGAGGTCATCAAGATGCTGAGGAAGCAACTCCTCGAGGCCGGCCTCAAACCTGTTGTGGACGATCCTCTCGCGTCCCCCGAAGAATCGGACTGGTCTACCTGATGAGGAGCCCCCTACCTGGCACCTCTGCCGCCGATGTCATCCGCACTTGCAGGTCGGCGGACAGGGCCCACTGCACGACCTCCCCGACGAGGTTCGCGAACCTGTACCACCCCGCGAGTAAAACATTACCTCTGTGAAGAGCTGGGAAGTCTTCTCGCTGCCGCAGGATGGGCAACGGAGGTACTCGGCCTGTTCTCTTTGACGGATGCTCAGGAAAAGCTCGAAACGTTGCCCGCAGCTCGAACACACGAACTCATAGGTCGGCACGTGCGCTCACCTCTCTGGGATTGATCAGGTCCAGCCCTCCAACTCCAGCCTACCACCGTCTGCGACATTACCTTGCAAAGATGTCGATTGTTTCTATCTTCCACAAACGAATTCTTCGTGGACTCTGGGGCGCGTAGGAGAACGGGTGGCGCGCTCGCGGCTGCGAGAACAAGGTAGGGTGGAGTTCCTCTCCACAGAGGGGTTCCGTTCGGCCAATGGGTCGGACGGTCTCGAACCCATAGGCTCAGCGCCATAGAGAAAAAGAAAAGACGGAACGAAGGAGGCTGAATGGGATTGGGTTTCGAAGCCTTGTCCGTGGGGCTCCTCGAGACGAATTGCTATCTGATCTGGGATGAGTTGTCTTCGCAGGCGCTTATCCTCGACCCGGGAGACGAAGCGATGAGGATTGCCCGCCGCGCGAGGGAGCTGGGCCTTTCCGTTGTCGCGGTAGCGATTACGCACGGCCACGTGGACCATGCTGGGGCAGCAGGCTCCCTCGCAGAGCTCTTCGGCGTCCCTGTGCTGGTTCATCCCGCGGATCTGGACCTCCTCCAGGCCATGCCGTTTCAGGCCAGCATGTTCGGCTTGCCGGAACCGGATCCCATTCCCGAGACCGCGCCTTTGCGGGACGGTGACCGGGTTGTGCTCGGCCGCTCGGTACTCGAGGTCCGGCACACCCCGGGCCACAGTGCTGGGAGCGTGTCCCTTCTATCCCAAGACGGACGAAAGGCCTGGGTCGGAGATCTCATCTTCCAGGGGGCGGTAGGCCGGACGGACCTTCCTGGAGGGTCGGTGGCAGCGCTCCGGGACTCGCTGCGGAGTGTCATTCTCTCTTTACCTGACGATTGGGTACTGTGTCCAGGCCACGGTCCCCTTACGACGGTGGGAGAGGAAAGGAGCGCCAACCCGTTTGTGCACGAGCTGGGCGGATAGCGCTTTGCCTGCTTAGGGCTTGAGCCTTGGGGGCGAGAATCGCGGGGACGCAACTCGGGAAAGCCGGAAGCTCAGGAGATCGTGGCGATGAGTGAGGGGAAAGAGCGGGTTCAACGGTGGCTGGAGGCCCTCCGAGAACGTGTCATCGTGGCAGACGGAGCGATGGGCACCCTCCTTTACTCCCGCGGGGTTGCCCTTCACCACTGCTTCGACGCCTTGAACCTGTGGCAACCGGACATTGTACGGCGTGTACACTCGGAGTACTTAGAAGCCGGGGCCGAGATTCTGGAAACGAATACCTTTGGGGCGAATCGCTTCAAGCTGGGCAAGCACGGCCTGGAGGATCGCGTTCGCGAGATCGCGAGGGCCGGGGCCCAAATCGCCCGCCAGGTGGCAGGAGACAGGGCTTGGGTAGCCGGCTCGGTAGGTCCCCTTGGAAAGCCCCTTGCCCCGGTCGGTGTGGTCACACCACAGGAGGCAGAGGAAGCCTTCCGCGTCCAGATCGAAGGTTTGGTAGAAGGCGGTGTGGACCTTCTTATCCTCGAGACCTTTGGGGACCTCCGTGAGCTGGAACTGGCTTTCCGCGCAGCCCGATCCGTAACGGATCTGCCGATCATCGCTCAGATCACGATCACAGAAGAAGGCAAGACCATCGTGGGCGACAAGCCCCACGAAGTGGCGCGAAGATTAGAGGCGCTAGGGGCTACTGCGGTGGGCGTCAACTGCAGCGTTGGCCCGCAGGTGGTTTTCGACGCCGTCGAGCGCATGGCCGCCTCGGTGGACATCTACGTCTCTGCGATGCCCAACGCGGGGATGCCGAGGCTGGTTGACGGGCGCTACATCTACCTCAGCTCGCCGGAGTATTTTGGCGAATACGCCCGTCGTTTCGTGGAGGCGGGCGCCAATATCGTGGGAGGCTGCTGCGGAACCACCCCGGAACACACGGCCGCGATCGCCAAGGCTGTTGAAGGTATGAGGCCGCAGAGAAAGCGAAGGGAGCGAACCGTCTCCGTGGTCGGAAGCACCGAAGCGGCCGCAGAAGAGAAGGTGGAAGAGAAGGCAACGCGTTTCGCCCGAAGACTGGGCAAGGAATTCCTGGTTTCGGTGGAGCTGGATCCCCCGCGGGGAATCGACCCGGCTCGAACACTCCAGGCGGCCTTCCGCTTGAAGGAAGCGGGCATCGATGCCATCAACATCGCGGATAGCCCTCTTGCTCGCCCGCGCATGAGCCCACTGGCTTTGGCTCACCTGATCCGCGAACACGTGGGCATCGACGTCATCCTGCATCTTTCTTGCCGTGACCGAAATCTCATCGGCCTACAAAGCGAGCTCATGGGAGCTCACGCCCTGGGGATCCGGATGATCCTGGCAGTTACAGGCGATCCCCCGGTTCTCGGCGACTACCCAAGTGCCACCGGCGTGTTCGACATCGATTCCATAGGCCTCGTTCACCTGATCTCGCTCTTGAATCGTGGAATGGATTTGACAGGCAGACCGACGGAACAGCCCACAGCCTTCACCGTAGGGGTTGGAGCTAACCCGGCCGCCATTGACTTTGAACGGGAGATGGATCGGCTCCAGCAGAAGGTGGAGCGCGGAGCTCGCTTCGTCTTCACGCAGCCGGTTTTTGACCTCGATCTGCTCGCCCCATTCCTGGAACGGGCACGGCCCCTGGGTGTGCCCATCTTTGTAGGGATCCTGCCGCTTCGCAACTACAAGCATGCCGAGTTTCTCCACAACGAGATCCCGGAGATCGTGATCCCTGCCCACCTGCGGGAAAGAATGCTCCGGGCCGGTGAGAGGGGGCCAGAAGAAGGAATAGCGATCGGCCGCGAGATCCTGGCGGCTGTGCGCGGGCAGGTGGACGGGGCCTACCTGATGCCTCCCTTCAATCGGGTGGAAATGGCTATTGGGGTGGTGGAGGGGCTTCTACCGCAAACCCAATGACCCGTATCCAACGCATAATAGCTCAGAATTCTGCGTTGCCTGGGCCGACCGGACCAAACGGGGCGAACGTTAGGACGGCCGCGGCGGATCCAAGCAAAGGAGCCCCGGCGCGCTTCTGGGCCGCAAGAGCGAGGATGGCGGAGCCATAGCGGAAGCCTCGGCCGTTCGGACGGTTGGGAGTCGCTGGAGTCCTGGATTGACTCTTTGCCGCGCCCAAGGGACTCCGCCAGCGCTTCGCAGAGGGTTCTCCGGAGCCAGCTCCGGCCGCTCCCGTTTGTCCTTGACTTTTAGGGGGCTCTTTGAGATATTCAAGAGCGGGCATAAAAGATCGGGTGGGCGAAGAGGCTGGCAGCAGATGCCAGTCTTCTTTTTGCCGGGGAAAATCCACTGCAAGCCCAACGAGGGTCGGCGGTGGGTGTGCGGCCCGTGGATTCAGAGCCCAGGGCTTCGGCGGGGTGATCGGAAGAGGGTAAGGGTCCGTGCTGCGAGCTGTTCCAAGGGTGATGCCCATTGCGGCGGTGGCGTTTACCGACGCCACGGCTGCAGAGGAGGCTCTCGAGCGCTTTTCGGAGAAGGCCGGGCCTGTGATCCTGCGAAGTCCCTCTTACAACTTCAGTCGCTTCACCGACTACTACGAAGAGGAAATGGGGCCAAACCTGGGGAAGTTCTTCGCCGCCTTTGGGCGGCTGGTGTTTCCGGACGAGTTGCCGGATCTCAAGCTCTTCGCGATGTCCATTGAGGATGCCTACCGGCGCGAAGGCAAGCGGAGGGTGAATTTCGATCCGGGGTACCTGGAGTTTTCCAAGGTCGTTCTGGCTACCGTGAAGAACTACGACCACCGCGTCTACCTCGGGCGCGGGATTTACGCTGACGTGCAGCTCCGTTTCCGGCAAGGTTCCTTTCGCACGAACGACTGGACCTATCCTGATTACAAGTCGAACCTGGTTCTGGACTTTTTTCGGCAGGCGCGCCAGCGGTACGTGGAACTCGAGAAGGCCTCACGCGTCGCCTCGGGCATTGAAGAGATAGAGTAAGCGCGGCGATGAATGGGATCACCTACAGGCAAGCAGGTGTCGACATCGACGCGGCTGAAGAGGCGGTGGACCGCATTAAGGCTTTGGCCCGATCGACCTACACCGAGCGCGTCCTTACGGACATCGGACTTTTCGCCGGGCTGTTCGATGGCAGATTTGCTCATTTGAAGCATCCCGTCCTGGCGAGCAGTATTGATGGTGTGGGGACGAAGGTGAAGATCGCGGTGGCCCTGGATCGCCACGATACCGTGGGCCAGGACCTCGTGAATCACTGCGTGAACGACATCATGACCTCGGGCTCGCAGCCGCTTTTCTTCCTGGACTACATTGGCACATCTCACCTCAAGCCCGCCGTCGTGGAGCAGATCGTGGCCGGGATTGCCCGGGCGTGCCGCGAGAACGGTTGCGCGTTGATTGGCGGCGAGATGGCCGAAATGCCGGGCGTGTACGCTCCCGGCGACTATGACCTGGTGGGGACCATCGTCGGAGTGGTAGACAAGGACAGGATCCTCGACGGGAAATCCATCCAGGCAGGCGATGTTCTGATCGGGCTTCCCTCGACCGGGCTTCATACCAACGGCTACTCCCTCGCCCGAAAGGTGCTTCTTGATCATGCCGGATTGACCCTGGATGGCTACGTCGACGAGCTCGGAGCCACGCTTGGGGAAGAGCTGCTGAAGGTCCATCGTTCCTACAAGCTCGCGATCGAGACGGTGCTCGCTGCCGATGCCGTGAAGGGGATCGCGCACGTCACGGGCGGGGGCATCGAAGGTAACACGCGGCGCCTGCTACGACGGGGACTTACGCTTCGCGTCCGATGGGGAGAGTGGGAGGAGCCGCCGATTTTCGCCCTCATCCGCCGCCTGGGCAAGGTGCCCGAACAGGACATGCGCAGGACGTTCAACCTCGGGATTGGTCTGGTCCTTGTCTGTGCAGAAGAGAAGGCGGATGTCCTGACAGCAGCCCTTCGGGAGGTGGGTGAGTCGCCACAATTCATCGGGGAAGTGGTAGCCAGTCCGGAATAGCCAAATCGACACGTGAGCGTGGAAGGCGGAATGCTCCGGATCCTATTCGCAGCGGTCCTTTCCTATCTGATGGGCGGTTTTCCCACAGCGATCGTCGTGGGAAAGCTTTTCCGCGGGATCGACATCCGCCAGTACGGGAGCGGCAATGCCGGTGCTACCAATGCGTTTCGCGTGCTGGGTTGGAAGCTCGCGCTACCTGTTGTCCTGATCGACGTATTCAAAGGAGTGGCTGCGGTCCTCTTCGTCGCGCCGTTGGCCTTGCCGTCCGCGGTTCTCCCGGCGGAGGCTGTAAGGCTTATCTGCGGCGTGGCGGCGGTCGCGGGCCATGTTTGGACTCCGTACGCCGGCTTCCGCGGTGGGAAGGGGGTGGGCACCGGTTTCGGAGCGATGATTGCGATCGCACCCTTGCCTACGGCGATGGCCTCCATCGTCTGGATCTGGGTTGTTCTGCTGACCGGCTACGTTTCGCTGGCAAGCATGCTCGGGGCTGCCTCGGTTCC
>JAPDPT010000070.1 GCA_034506315.1 candidate division KSB1 bacterium
GCCCTGTTCCGCCAGCAGGGAGTTGTAACTCCGGATTGGCTTGTCCTGCGGCGCGCGGCAGGCGTAGAGGCGGAAAGGGCTGCGCGACAGGCCTTGGGTGCCTTCGCGCTGCCCTTTGTGGTCAAGCCGGACAATCAGGGCAGCACCGTCGGATTCAGCCTGGTCGAACACGCGGACCAGGTGCCGGCAGCTCTTCGCCTGGCCTGGACCTACGGGGATGCACTGGTTGAGCCTTTTATTGCAGGCCGTGAAGTGACGGTGGCTATTCTCGGGGAGGAAGCTCTGCCCGTTGTCGAGATTGTCCCGGAGCACGGGGTCTACGACTACGTGTGCAAGTACACGAAAGGCAAGAGCCAGTACATCGTCCCTGCCCAATTACCGGAGGAAACGGCCAGGAGGCTCCAGGTTGAAGCCCTTCGTGCGTACAAGGCCCTGGGTTGTAGGCACTACGCACGGGCCGACTTTCGCTTGCGGGACGATCAGGTCCCCTTCTGTCTGGAAATCAACACCGCTCCTGGCATGACGGAGCTGAGCCTGGTTCCCAAAGCCGCAAGGGCCGCGGGCATCTCTTTCGAGGACTTGTGCGACCGGCTGGTGACTCTGGCCGTCGAGGGAGATCGCGTGTGACCCTGGCAGAGTGGAGGGCTCGCTTCGGCCACCCCTGGCCTTTGATCGGGGTTGTGCATCTGCTACCCCTGCCGGGCAGCCCCCTCTATGGGGGTTCGTTCGAAGAGGTCCTCCGTCGCGCCGAGGAGGATGCCCGGGCGTACGAAGAGGCCGGATTTGACGCCGTGATCGTAGAGAACTTCGGCGATCGGCCGTTCTTCCCCAGCCGAGTCCCGCGGGAGACAGTGGCGGCGATGGCTGTAGCAGCCTGGGTCGTGCGCAAGAGCATCGAGCTCCCCGTGGGCGTCAATGTCCTTCGGAGCGACGGACCGTCGGCGCTGGCGATCGCAACCGTGGTGGGGGCGCAGTTTGTCCGCGTGAATGTCCACGTGGGCGCCGTGGTCACCGACCAGGGCCTGATCGAGGGAAAGGCCTGGGAGACTCTGCGGTTGCGGCGGGCCCTCGGCTCCCCTGTGTCGATCTTGGCCGATCTCCGGGTGAAACACGCAGCGCCCCTGGTCAGTCGAGAACTTCGGGTCGAGGCCCTGGAGGCGGTGGAACGGGGGCTGGCCGACGCCGTCATCATCACAGGGGAAAGCACGGGTCAAATCGCGCGCCTCGAGGAATTTCGGGAGGTCAGGGAAGCGTTGCAAGATGTGCCTGTGCTGGCGGGGAGTGGTGTGACGTCCGCCAATCTGGGATCCGTACTCCCCTGGACGGACGGGGCCATCGTGGGGACTTCGGTCAAGTGTTCCGGCAAGGTCACCGAGCCGGTGGACCGGGAGCGGGTGCGAGAGCTGCGACAAGTTCGGGACGCCCTCTTGGAGCAATATCCTACGAGGAGATGAGCGGAGAGCCATGGGACTGCGAGTCTACAACACATTGACGAGGAGCCTGGAAGACTTTCGTCCCTTGAACGAAGGGCGGGTGGGCATCTACGTGTGTGGCCCGACCGTTTACGATCACGCACACATCGGGCACGCCAAGAGTTATGTGAGCTTTGACGTGATCGTTCGCTACCTCCGGTATCTTGGCTACCAAGTACGCTACGTTCAGAACATTACGGACGTGGGGCACCTTCTTGACACCGGAGAGGATCGCATTCTCGTGGGCGCGGCGCGGGAGCGTGTCGAGCCTATGGAACTGGTCGAAATCTATATGCGCAGCTACTTCGAGGATATGGACGCCCTGAACGTCCAACGGCCCAACATCTCGCCCCGCGCCTCGGGTCACATCCCGGAGCAGATTGAGCTGGTGATGCGCTTGCTGGAGCGAGGCTACGCCTACGAGGTGAACGGTTCCGTCTACTTCGAGGTGGCCAAGTTCAAGAACTACGGGGAGCTTTCCGGCCGGAGGGTGGAAGACCAGCAGGCTGGGTATCGCGTGGAGATCAATCCAGAGAAGCGTCACCCAGCAGACTTCGCCCTGTGGAAGAGGGCAGAACCGGAGCACATCATGCGGTGGCGTAGCCCGTGGGGATGGGGATATCCCGGTTGGCATACCGAGTGCTCGGCCATGGCAATGAAGTACCTGGGAGAGACGCTGGACATCCACGGGGGCGGAATCGAGAATGTCTTTCCGCACCACGAATGCGAAAAGGCCCAAAGCGAGGCGGCCACGGGAAAGCCGTTCGTCCGCTACTGGCTCCACAATAACATGGTGCTCGTCAACGGCGTAAAGATGAGCAAGTCGCTGGGCAACTTCACCACGATCAAGGAGGCCCTGGTCCGTTACCGGCCCGAGCAGATCCGTTTCTTCATTCTGACCAGCCACTATCGCTCAACCGTCGATTTCAGTGAGGAAGCGCTCGCTGGGGCCGGCCAGGCCTTGGCCCGACTCCACGGTGCGTACCGCAAGCTCCTGCAGCGGAGCCGGCACGCCGTGGATTCGCCGATGAGCGACTCGCTCCGCGCCGTGGGGGAACAGGCCAAGCGGCGCTTTCTGGCCGCGATGGACGACGACTTCGGCACACCCCAGGCGATTGCTGCGCTCTTCGACTTCTCAAGGGAGGTGCACGTCTACCTCGACGGCACCGATGCGCCGAGCCGCGAGGCTGTGAACTTCCTACTTAGGATTTTCGAGGAACTGGCGGGCCAGGTGCTTGGGATTCTCCCCTTCTCCCAGACGGAGACCCGGGATCTCGCTCCTTTCCTCGACCTGATCGTGGAGGTGCGGACGCAATTGCGTCAGAGCCGCCAGTTTGCCCTGGCCGACCGAATTCGGCAGAGACTTGCGGAGCTGGGGGTGGTGCTGCGAGATACGCCCACGGGTACCGAGTGGGTCATGGAATAGGCACGGGGACGTTCCGGAAAAGGCCTTGCAAGGGTAGGGGGAAATTGCTAAAATGCCCGGGGGTGTGAGAGAGACGGCGGGTCGATAATGGGAGGCGTGTATGGCCGAGGCCGGCGCGCGAAGGAATCCACCCTACGTGGAGATCAACGAGGAGGAGTGTAAGGGGTGTGGGTTGTGCATTGAGGCGTGTCCGGTTGGGGTTCTCTTCCAGCAGACGAAACTGAATACCATGGGGTACCATCCAGCTGGCTATAAGGGGGAAGGCTGTACCGGGTGCGGGGTGTGCTTCTATGCATGTCCGGAGCCAGGCGCCATCGCCGTCTACAAGCGGGGCTACGTCCCCGAGGAGGTGGCCTGATGGCCCGGCAGCTGATCAAAGGGAACGAGGCGGTCGTCAAAGGGGCAATCCTCGCGGGATGCCGGGCGTTTTTCGGGTATCCGATTACCCCGGCCTCTGAGATCGCGGAAGCTGCCGCCTACTACCTCCCGCAAGTAGGCGGCGTTTTTTTGCAGGCCGAGAGCGAGATCGCATCGGTCAATATGCTCTATGGCGCGGCGGCGGCGGGCATCCGTGCCATGACCGCCTCTTCCAGCCCTGGAATCAGCCTGAAGATGGAAGGCATCAGCTACCTGGCGGGAGCCGAACTGCCCTGCGTGATCGTGGACATCGTCCGGGGTGGGCCCGGTCTGGGTAACATCGCGCCATCGCAAGGGGACTACAACCAGATCGTCAAAGGTGGAGGCCACGGTGAGTACAAGCTTCTCACCCTGGCCCCCAATTCCGCGCAGGAAATGTGCGACCTGACGATGCTGGCCTTCGAGCTGGCCGACAAGTACCGGAATCCGGCCGTGGTGCTGGCCGACGGCTTCATCGGGCAGATGATGGAGCCGGTCGAGTTCCCGCCGCCGGTGCAGAATCTCCCCGACAAACCGTGGGCCCTCCACGGCGACGACGGGGATCAGTTCCGGCTGATCACCTCCATCGATCTGGAACCGGAGGGACTAGAACGGCACGTACTTCACCTGCAGGAGAAGTACGCGCAGGCCGAGCGGGAGGAGGTGCGCGTCGAGGAGTACCGCACCGAAGATGCCGAGGTGGTCTTCGTCGGCTACGGGATCGTGTCCCGGCTCCTCCAGAGTGTGGTGGACGAGGCCAGGGCGAGGGGGATGCGGGTCGGTCTTCTGCGTCCCATCACCCTGTGGCCCTTCCCGAGCCGGCGAATCCAAGAGCTGGCCGAAAGAGTCTCCGCGTTCATGGTCGTCGAGCTGTCCAATGGGCAAATGGTGGATGACGTGCGCCTGGCTGTGAATGGGCGGGTGCCCGTCTGGTTCTACAACCGAATGGGCGGAGTAGTGCCGAGTGTGGACGAGATCTTCGAGGCACTGAGGCGTCACATCGAGGCTTGATTTATGGCGGAAACGGTGCTGCGAAAGTCGACTTCGTTCTACGACGTGTACGAGCGGAAACCCGGGGCCATCAAATACCAGACCCACTACTGCCCCGGTTGCGGTCACGGCGTTCTTCACAAGCTCATCGCCGAGGCGCTGGACGATCTGGGGATCCGCGACCGGACTATTCTGATCAGCCCGGTGGGGTGCAGCGTATTTGCGTACTATTACTTCCGCTGCGGAAACATTCAGGTGGCCCACGGACGGGCCCCGGCGGTAGCGACCGGGATCAAGCGCGCTCTTCCCCACAGCATCGTGATCAGCTATCAAGGCGACGGAGACCTGGCCGCCATCGGCGGCAACAACATCCTGCACGCCGCTAACCGCGGCGAGCGAATCACGGTCTTCTTTGTGAACAATGCCATCTACGGAATGACGGGTGGTCAGATGGCTCCTACCACGTTGCTGGGCCAGAAGACCACGACCACGCCGTTCGGCCGGCGCGCGGAGTTGGAAGGCCCGCCCCTGCGGGTGTGTGAGCTGCTGGCTTCGTTGGAAGCGCCTGTATACATCGAACGCGTGGCTTTGACCACGCCCAAGAATATCGCCAAGGCGCGAAAGGCGGTGCGGAAGGCGCTGAGCGTGCAGATGCAGGACTTGGGCTTCTCGCTGGTGGAGGTGCTGAGCGCTTGCCCCTCCGGCTGGAAGATGACGCCCGTGGACTCGATCCGCTGGATCGACGAGGTAATGACAAGGTACTTCCCGCTTGGGGTTTTCCGGGACAAGACGGCCGAGGCCCAGCCGATGCCCCTGCCCCGCATTCGCTACGACCTGGAATCGTTGGCCGAGAAGCTGGAACTCCCGACAGACGAGAGACCGGGACCAGCGCTGGCGCCGCCCAAACCGGAGCCGAGGTTCGCGGACCCCAGGATTAAGATCGCGGGATTTGGCGGGCAAGGAATCCTGCTCCTGGGTCTGGCCCTTGCAGAGGCAGGGATGGAAGCCGGCTACCAGGTGAGCTGGCTACCGTCCTACGGCCCGGAAATGCGCGGCGGCACAGCCAATTGCCACGTGATCCTGAGCTCGCGTCGGATCGGCTCGCCTCTGGTCAGTAGACCCTCGGTCCTGATCGCCATGAATCGGCCCTCCTTGGATCGCTTCGAACCGGAGGTCGAGGGAGGAGGACTGGTGATGTACGACTCGTCCCTAATTGACCGGCCGGTGATGCGAAAGGACGTCGAAGCCCTCGCTGTGCCCGCCACTGCCATGGCCGACGAGCTGGGGAACACGCGCGCCGCCAACATGGTGATGCTGGGCGCCTATGTGGCCCACACGGGCGTGGTGGGACGAGAGCATGTCGTGCAGATTTTGCCCAAGGTGATCAAACGCAAGCAGCTGATCGAGCTCAATGAGCGTGCCATCGCCAAGGGTTGGGAATACGCCCTGACTCTGCAAAGTGCCGTGGCTACGTGAGCCTTATGGGGCGGGGAGGTGTGAGAGGGGAAGGCGAAAACGGACTCGTACGCAATGCCAGGGAATCCCCGCAGGAACCCAACCGACGCGGGGATTCGCATTTCGGGCGGAAAGATCCCAGAACGGGAAACGGGACTCTGCCCGAGTAAGTAAGGAATGGCGAGGAAGACAAACATGTTTGTCTGTGGGAGCGGGAAGGTGAGGTTCGCCAACCCGTGCACGGGGAACTGAGAATCCGATGCAGATAGACCGGGGAAAACTTGAACGGATCCTGCCGCTGGTGTCAAAGCCCGGACGTTACGTGGGCGGAGAGCCGAACGCGATCGTCAAGGACGACGCGGCCGTCGATCTGCGTGTCGCCCTCGTCTTCCCGGATGTGTACGAAGTGGGAATGTCCTACCTTGGTTACCAGATTCTGTACCATATCCTGAACCGGGAGGAGTGGATTGCCGCCGAACGGGTGTACGCTCCCTGGGTCGACATGGAAGCCCGGATGCGCCAGGAGGGGATCCCTCTGTACTCCCTTGAGACGAAGCGACCTCTGGCGCAGTTCGAGGTCATCGGCTTCACCCTTCAGTACGAGCTCCACTATACCAACATCCTGAACCTCCTCGACCTGGCAGGAATCCCTCTGCGGTCGGCGGAAAGGCGCGGGCTGTTCCCGCTCGTGATCGGTGGCGGGCCGAATGCCTTCCACCCCGAACCGCTGGCGCCATTCTTCGACCTTTTCCTGATCGGGGATGCGGAGGAGAGTTTTCTCGAGGTCCTGCGGCTTGTGCGTATCGCGAAGCACGAGGACTACAGCCGTGAGGTGCTTCTGAAGGAGCTCGCCGGTGTACCCGGGGTCTACGTCCCCAGCCTTTACGAAGAGATTCGCGGTCCAGACGGCGGCTTTCGATCCCTGGAGCCGATTGAGGAGGGCGTGCCGCCGGTCATCCAGGCAAGACAGGTGCGCAGGTTGGAACCGGAGTTTTACCCGGACGCGCCTGTGGTGCCCCTCATTGAGGCTACGCACGATCGGCTTTCGGTAGAGATCATGCGGGGGTGCACGCGCGGGTGTCGGTTCTGCAACGCGGGGATCCTCTACCGTCCGGTGCGGGAGCGACCTGTCCCGGAAGTGGCCGAGCACATTCGGCGCGCTCTCGACAACACCGGCTACGAGGAGGTGTCCCTGGTCTCGCTGAGCACTTCGGACTACAGCGGCCTGCCAAAGCTGTTGGCGATTATCAGCCCTACGCTGCGGGACAGGATGGTGAACCTGTCTTTCCCCTCTCTGCGGCCCGAGACGTTTACCCCGGAAATCGCCGCCTACGCGCGCGACGTGCGCAAGTCCGGGCTCACCTTCGCCCCGGAGGCCGGTACCGAGCGCCTGCGCTCGGTCATCAATAAGCTAAATACCAATGAGGACCTGCTGCGGGCGGTGGACCTGGCTTTCGCCGAAGGGTGGGATCTGGTCAAGCTCTACTTCATGATCGGGCTTCCCACCGAGACGCCGGAGGACCTGCAAGGGATCGTGGATCTGATCGGCGAGGTTGTGCGCCTGGGTAGGAAGCATGGTGGAAACCGCAGGGTGCACGTCTCGATCTCGCCATTTGTACCGAAGCCCCACACTCCGTTTCAGTGGGAGCGCCAGCTAAGCCTGGAGGAGACACGGGAAAGGATCCGGTTCCTTCTGGAGCACGTCCGTTGGCCCTCGGTGAAACTTAGCTGGCGGGAGGCCGAGGTGTGCCAGGTGGAAGGCCTCCTTGCACGCGGCGACCGGAGGGTGGCGGAGGTGATTGAGGCCGCCTGGCGCCGAGGCGCTACCCACGACGCGTGGTCTGAATGTTTCCGGTACGAGCGCTGGGCGGAAGCGGTAGCTGCATGCGGGCTCAGCTTTGAAGAGTACACAAGGGCCCGCAAAGTGCGCGAGCCTCTTCCCTGGCAGCACATCAGCAAAGGGGTGAGCCGGCGCTTCCTGGAAAGAGAGCGCGCAAGGGCATTGCGCGGGGAATCCACGCCGGACTGCAAGGATGGTCTGTGCAACGCCTGCGGCTTGATGGAAGAACCGGTCTGTCGCGAAATCATCGCGCGTAGCAAAGCCAGGCGCGGCATTGCGGTTGCCCCGGTGCAGCTCGAATCCGGCCCTGGGAGCGTGGGCGCTGCCGGCCTCGCCATGCAGTACGGCCGCGATCGGCGCAGGGTGAGGGATGTCGTCCCTCCGACCCCGACGGTGTACCGGATCCACTACGCGCGGGGCGAGGCCCTTCGCTTCGTAAGCCACCGGGATGTGATCCGCGCTTTCGAGCGAGCATTTCGGCGCGCGGGCCTCCCCCTGGCCTACAGCCAGGGGTTCAATCCTCGCCCCAAGATCAGTTGCGGACCGGCTTTGCCGCTCGGTGTCACAAGCGATGCCGAATACCTGGACGTCACCGTGGAGTCCAGGCCCGCGGGAGACCTGGCCAGCCGGATTCGGCCGTTCTTGCCCGCGGGTCTCGAGATCCGACAGATAACCCGCATCGCGGGCAGGCAGGCTTCGCTCAGCGCCCTCGTGAATCGCTTGACCTACGAAGTGACTCTGGATCCGCCCATGGACCCACAGGGGCTGAGCCAGCAGATCCTGTCTTTCTTGGCGAGGAAGGAGATTATTGTGCAAAGGAAGCGGACCGGAGGGGGGGAGGAAGAAGAGGCCAAAGAAGTCGATATCCGGCCCTTTGTGGAATCGATCCAGACCCTGGAGAAAGGGAAGAAGCTGAGGATCGTGCTGAAGGTGCGAGAGGGGCGCACGGCCCGTGTGCACGAGGTGCTGCAGGAGCTTCTGGGACAGGACGCGCACGAGGTTCTGCGGCACCGAATCCATCGCACCGGGATCTTCGTAGCGCAGGGACATCGTTTGCTGAGCCCGATGGAGTTGTGAGTTTGGGCGCCGAAGAGAAAGCGAAAACGAGGAGAACACATAGGGCGCGGGGGAGGCCAGCGCCGCCTGAGCCTGCGCGCCGCGAGATCATCATCAACGCCACGATCGGCGAAACCCGGATTGCCATCCTCGAGGACGGCCGCCTGGTGGAATTTTACGTGGAGCGGCCGGAGCACGAGCGAATGCTCGGCAACATCTACCTGGCGCGGGTGCGGAAGACGGTGAAGGGCATGCAGGCTGCGTTTCTCGACATCGGCGAAGCGCAGGATGCCTTTCTCCCCTACGCGGATATGGGGGATCTGATCCGGCTCTACACGCACGTCGATCAGATCCAGCCCGACGAGCACGGGATCCGGAAGGAGCTTGTCGGAAAGGAGACGCTCCGCCCCGGCGACACCGTCCTGGTTCAGGTGACCAAGGAGCCGCTTGGGACGAAAGGGGCGCGCGTCAGCACCCGCATCTCCATCCCGGGTCGCTTCGTGGTGCTGATCCCGGACGAGAACATCGTCGGGGTCTCCAAGAAGATCGTGGATGAGGTGGAAAAGCGGCGGCTGCGGCGTCTGGCCAAAGCCCTAAAGCCGGAAGACTGCGGGATCATCATCCGAACGGTGGCGGCGGGAAAGCCAGAACCGGTGCTGCGCGCCGACCTGGAGAATCTGCTCCAGATGTGGGACCGAATCCAGAAGCGAGCGCAGAAGGAGAAGGCGCCCTGTCTCCTCTACAAGGACGTGGGGATGACCTCCAGCGTGGTGCGCGATCTCTTCACCCCCGACGTCACCCGTCTTGTTGTGGATTCCAAGAAGCTCGCTAAGGACATTACGAGCTACGCGAAGGAGGTGGCGCCGGAGCTTACAGACCGCATCGAGCTCTACCAGGGCAAGACGCCGATTTTCGACGCGTACGACGTGGAGCGGCAACTGGATCGAGCCCTCTCGCGCAAAGTCTGGCTGAAGAGCGGCGGGTACCTCATTATCGACCAGACGGAGGCTCTGGTAGCCATCGACGTGAACAGCGGCAAATTCCTGAGCCGGGCCGATCAGGAGCAGACCAACCTCAAGATCAACTTGGAGGCGGCGCGAGAGATCGCCCGCCAACTGCGTTTGCGCGACCTGGGCGGCCTGATCATCATCGATTTCATCGATATGCGGGAGCAGGCCAATCGCCGCAGGGTATTTGAGGAACTGAAGCGGGAACTGAGCCGGGATCGTGCCCAGTACAACATCCTGCCGATGAGCAAGTTCGGGATCGTAGAGCTCACGCGGGAGCGGGTCCGGCCGAGTCTGGTGTTCGCCCTGAGCGAGCCTTGTCCGGTGTGCGGCGGCAGCGGTCGCTTGGTTTCGAAGACAACTCTGGTCACGAAGATCGAGCGCTGGATCAAAGCCTTCCGTGCGGAATCCAAGGAGAGAAGCGTGGAGCTTCATGTCCATCCGGAGATGGCCAAGTATCTGACCAGCGGCCTCCGGAGCCGTATCCGCAGGATGATGTGGAAATTCCTGATGAAGATCGACGTAGTCGAGGACGAGAGCCTCGCCCTGGACGAGTTCCGCTTCATCTCGAAGAAGACGGGGGAGGATATCACGGTGGCTTACGAGTAGCGGCGGAAAAAGGCCTTGCGTAGGAGGAGGGGGTTGTGTATATTCGCGTGGCGATTGCGGGAGTAGTTCAGCGGTAGAACACCACCTTGCCAAGGTGGGGGTCGCGGGTTCAAGTCCCGTCTCCCGCTCCAGAGGTGGCGGCGTAGCCAAGTGGCTAAGGCGGAGGCCTGCAAAGCCTCTATTCAGCGGTTCGAATCCGCTCGCCGCCTCCGGTTGTGCCGAGATCCTCGCCGGGGTGGCGGAACTGGTAGACGCAAGGGACTTAAAATCCCTCGCCCCGCAAGGGGCGTGCCGGTTCGAGTCCGGCCCTCGGCACTGTAATGGGACGAAAAATACTGTGAGAGCCCGGAGAAAGTGCGCGGGCTTTTTCTGTTTCTGGACCCTTCGGGGTAGGTGCACGGGGATCGGAGGCACGCCATGAGACGGCGATTACTCTTCCTCGCAGGGGCCGAGGTGCTCTTGTTTGTTGCGGCCGTTTTGTCCATGAGCGCCTTTTCCAGGCCGGTAAAGACCCTGGCAGACCAGGCACTGCAGCTCCGGATCGTGTATTCCGGCGACACTGCGGGGAACCTCGAGCCCTGCGGCTGAAAGAGCAACCGCATTGGCGGGCTGGCTCGGAGAGCCAGTTACATTCGAAAGAAGCTCCAAGGAAGTCCTGCCCTCCTCGTAGTGGACGGAGGCGGATTTGCCGAGAGAGGTCCCTACGCCCGAATCAAGAATCCCTACCTCCTCCAGGCGTACGCGCTGATGAAGTACCACGCGGTGAACGTGGCGGAGCCCGATCTCAAGGCCTGCAGCGACACCCTTCTCCGCAGCGCCCAGAGTTGGGGAATCCCCTTTGTCGCCTCCAACCTGAAACTGGCTAACGGCCAAGATTTGCCTTTTGCCCGTCCCCACCTGCTGATCGAGCCATGGGGTGAAGGGCGGGGTACGGTAGGTATCCTCGGTCTCTCCATCGCCAAGCTGCCTGCGGCAGGGAAGGGCGAGCCGGACTGGTGGCGTCGCGAGGATCCGATTGCGTGCGCCCGACGAATTGTGGGGCAGCTGCGCAAGAGCTGCGACCTCATCGTGGCTCTGGTCTACGGGGACGAGAGCGAGGTTCGATCGTTCGCCAAGGAAGTAGACGGACTGGACGTGGTAATCTCTGGCCTGGGGACCTACTACATCCGTGGTCCGGAGCCAACCGATCGGGCTATTCTCTGCGTGAATGGAGTGCAAGGGCGTTACGTCGGCGATGTGCTCCTGGAGCGGCCGAGAGGGAGTCGGTCGTGGAGGGTTGTGGAAGGCGAGCTTTTTCCTCTGGACAGCTCCATTGGGGAAGCTCCGGAAGTCGCGAAAATCGTTGAGCAATACAACAAAGCCCTGCAGGAGGAGCTTCGGGTTCGCCACTGAAATCGGGGACGACAACACCCTCACGGTGACGGAGGGCGGCGGTAGGTGAGAGTTCGATGCAGAGCGCACGGAGGGTGGTCCGAATCGTCGACGGGGATGAGCCCGATGCTCTGAACCCCGCCATCGTGGGGACGAAAGCCGCGCATTTGGCCAAACTTCGAAGGGCCGGGCTCAGTGTTCCGGCCTTCGTCGTTTTAGTCACCCAGCAAGCCAAACCTTCCAATTCCCTCACGGACGAACGCATCCTCGAGCCGTTAGGGGCGAAACTGCGCGCCTGGGGAAAGAAGACCCCCCTGGCGATCCGCTCCTCTGCGACGCTGGAGGACCTGCCGGGGATGAGCCTCGCCGGACAGTTCCGGAGCCGCCTCGACATCGTCGATGAGTTGGAACTCCTCGCCTCAGTAAAGGAGTGCCTCGGGGCGGCGGATTCAGCCCGGGTACGATCCTACCTCGCCCAGCGCGGAATTTCGGCGCTACCGGACCTGCACTTGATCGTGCAGCAAATGGTCGGGCGTCGGTGGTCCGGCGTGGCCCTGACGGCCAGGGGGGCTATCGGCCGTGCCTGCGTGCTGATCGAGGCATCCCGGGGCGGCAGCGCCACCGTGACTTCCGGAGCCGGCTGCGAACTGCGGCTCGCGTACACCAGGAGGCCAGGGGCGAGCCCGCGGGTCGTGGCGCTGGTGTGCAGCCAGCCTGCGGAGGTACCGGGAACGCACGAGGAACAGGAGCTTTGGCTGGAACTGGGGGATCTGGCTCTGAAAGCCTCGGAGGTGCTGGAGATCGACGGAGCCTCCCTCGATGTGGAATGGGCCTGGGACGGCCAGCAGCTCTGGATCCTTCAGGCCAGGGCTGCTCAGCCGCCGCCCCTTCCAGGCTGGCTAAGGGAGCCTCCGGAGCACATCTGGACGAACTTCTTCTTTGTGGAGCGCTTTCTCCACCCGATCTCCACCCTGGGCCACAGCCTCCTTGGACCCCTCGTGGAGCAGCGGGCGTTTCGGGAGCCTCTTCGCTATTTGGGCTACGCGGAACTGGCACAGGCGGAGCTCACGCGGCTGGTTGCGGGCCGCGTACTCACTCGATGGGACGTGTTCCGCACCCTGCACGAGATCCTCCCGCCTGAGCTCCTGGCCCCGGAAAAGAGCCTGATCCTTTTTCCCGATGGTCTGCCCCAGATGGGCCTGGGCCAGCGAGTCGGGAAGGTGGTGCGTGCGGCCGTACGCGTCACCCGCGACCCCGACTGGCTACCTTGGTCCAACCTGCGGCGTTGGCATCTTTTTGTGCGCGACTACGTGCCCCAGGTACGAGAGCTCGGCAGGCGGATTCGGAGTTCCAGGTCGCCCATGGACTTGTTCCGAGCGGTGGAGAAGGCCGAGCAGCTCACGCGCGAGCTTCTGGGGCACCACCGCTGGAGTCTCACCTTCGCGGAGCTCTTCGAACGGCTTCTCTTGTGGCTCCTGAAGTCTGGCCTTGGATTTACCGAGCGGGAGGCGGCGCAGTTGAGCTCGGCTCTCCTGGCCGGCGACCCCAGGAACCTCACACTGCAGATGCACGATTTCCTGGCCAAACTTCACCGGTCCACTGGCGAGGAAAGAGAGCGTCTTCGGGCCGAGTTTGTCCGGCGTTTCGGGCATCGTTCGGCCAGCCTGGACATCGCAGAGCCCACCTGGGCCGAGCAGGCGGACGTGGCGCAGCGTCTACCCGATCCTGGAACCGAGCTTGCCGCGGGCCTTCGCGTGCGGCGTGAGGGGGAGATGAGCGTGATCCAACGCCTCCGGAGCGTGCGCTGGCCGCGCCGGACTCTCCTGGCCGCTCTGATACGGCAGGTGCTCAGGTACGCGCGGGAGTTCGCCGTCCTGCGGGAGAACCAGAGGTACTACTGGCATCTGGTTCTGGCCGGGACGAGATCGGCAGTTCTGAGGATTGGTGAGTTTCTAACCCAGCAGGGGATTCTTAGCGCTCGCGACGACGTGTTTCAGCTGACGCGGGACGAGCTTCGACAGCTCTGTGCAGGCTTGCTCCCCTATCCGGAATCGGAATTTCGAGAGCGAATCGAAGTGCGGAGGCGGGAGAGGGAGGTGGGCCGGGCGTGGGTTCCTCCAAGCCTGGTCACGGAGTCGGAGCTGCAGGCCGAAGTAACGGCCGAAGGGCCGACGCCACCGGGCGTTCAGGTGCTGCGCGGGATCGGAGTCAGCTCCGGAAGGGCCACGGGGCGGGCGTTTCATCTGTACGACTACGATCTGGGGCGTGTGCCACAGGGCTCCGTGCTCATTATGCCTGGCCTGGATCCGGGCTGGACGCCCGTGCTGTCCAACATCGTGGGATTGGTGACCGAATCGGGCGGTGTCCTTTCTCACGGGGCTATTCTGGCACGGGAGTTTGGGGTGCCGGCCGTTGCGTCTGTCGCCGGGGCTTTGCGCCTCATCCGGCCTGGCCAGAGGGTGCGGCTGGACGGAGCGACCGGCACGGTGGAAATCCTGCCTGACGCAATCGCAGACCCTCCAGACGGCGCCCAGGCCGGGAGCGCTGGGAAGAGATGATCGGTGATCGCCTGCTCACAGAGCTGGACCGGCGGCGACTCATGGGCGTGCCGATCTGGCATTTCGCCCTTCGAAGCCTGTTCCAACCCTATGGGCTTCTGTTCCTGCGGGAGGTCGTATTGGCCGCTCCGGACCGTTTCGCCTGCGCCTTTCGGAGGGCTCGCAGGATCTGGGAGCAGGGCGCGCGAAACGGAGTTTGGCGGACCTCGCCGCTCCTCGAACGCTTCGAACTGCTGGCGCCAGGTTACTGTCTCAAGGCGCAATGCCCGGTGGGACGTTTCAGCCACCGTTGCCTCTACGCGGAGGGGATTCCTCTCGACCGCTTGCCCCATTCGTGCGGCGTCTGTCCCTTGCCGCGTCTCATCCGCACAGCCATCCAGTGGGGGGCTTGCTTCTACATCATGACGAGCGCCGCTGATGTCGCCCGGGACCTGTTCATTCCCAACCTCCGTTCGGGTTACTGGAGGACGGGGCTCTTTTTTCTCTGCCCGTACTCGGCCTGGCCTTTCCTGCTCGGCTCGCTCGCGGCGGGAATCGAAGCCGAGCTGCTGACATTCCACACAGGGTGCTGTTCAAGCTACCAGGAATTCCTGTCGGCGGACCGGGGGCTCAAAGAAGAAAGGACCGACTTCGCTCCGCACTTCTGGAGACGCTTCGGCAGGGTGGGGGAGAGCAGTGTGGGGAGTGGCTTTCGCCTGCAGGGGAATGTGTACTGGCCTACATGCTGCACAGCCGACTAAGCAATGCCTGCGGGGGAATGTTGCCGGAACAGCCCCCTTGGCCCTCCGAAGAAAGGGCTTGAAATTTTGCCGCAGGTTGGTTAGAATTTTTCAGGTCATAGGCGGGGCCCTTAGCTCAGCTGGCAGAGCGGCGGACTCATAATCCGTTGGTCGCAGGTTCGATCCCTGCAGGGCCCACTGGTGGCGCGAGAGGTCGCGCCTTTTTTATTTTCGGCGGGACAAGTCTTGCGCCATCTCCAGAGTTCCGGGTGTGGCGCTGAGGTCAGGGCGCTCTGTCCACCGTGAACTCATCGAGGATGGATCCGTCGTGGCGGATGGCTCGGAAATGGATGCGTGTCGAATCGACGTCCAGTAGGCAGAAGTGGTAGGCGAACTCTTGCCGATCGATCTCGGGCCAATCGCGATATCTCAGGTTGTCGAGCTCAGCTCCTCCCCCTCCGGTGATGACGAGGTAGGTCCCCTCTGCCCTCGGCATACGCCCCCTCTCGTAATCATGGGTATGCCCGCTGAAGACGAAGGAGACCCTGTAGTCTGCAAGGACCGGCATCAGCTTTTCCCGGAGCAACGGTTCACCATCGTAGTAGCCACCCCAGTCCCAGGCTTCGGAATAGGGAGGATGGTGAAGAAAGACAAAGCGCCAGTCCGCCTTTCTGGACGCCTCAGACCCAAGGTCTTCCAAGAGCCACGCAAATTGCTGCCGGCCCAGGGGCACGCCTCCTTCTGCCGGCCGGTTGCTGTCCAGGATGATAAAGTGGCACCCTGCGTAGTCGAAGGAAAAGTAGTACTCGTTTCCGGGGTGGCTGACATAGACCTCGAAAGGAGGCACCGGTTTTCCGTAGCCGAAGCCGCCGTATTCGTGGTTGCCGATCGCAATATAGGAGGGAGCGGAGGCCAGGAGGCCGCGCGCGGGGAGAAAATACATCTGTGTCCACTCGTCCCAGTTGGCGCCGTGCCCTACCACGTCTCCTACGTGGATTGCCAGATCGGGACAATGTTCGGAGATCCGGCGCGCGACGGTTTCGTGCATTCGGGGATCACTGCGACTGTCGCCCCATACAGCAAGTCGGAACGGTCTTCGGTGTATAGGGGCTGACCGGAAATGGCGCAGAGCGGAGATGGCTTTTCCGTTCTGGGCGCAGTACGAGTAGCGAGTGTCTGGCTTCAGATTCCGGAGGGTCAGCTCGTGGACACGGCGCGTCGACGCTTCCTCAGCCTTCCGCCACCTGCCCTCCGACTCCTCGCGGTACCAGACCCGCCCGCGACAAGCCACCGGCGTTTCCCACATGACGGTAATCTGGTGCGGTCCCAC
>JAPDPT010000071.1 GCA_034506315.1 candidate division KSB1 bacterium
CCCGTAGCGCAGGCCATCGGGCCTGGCGCCGGGCCTATTTCGCCGGGCGAACCGTAATCGGCACCGGACGGATGCGCCACGTGTCTCGTTCCGCGTCTTGCTGCGGAGTTCCCCACGACGGCAGCCCGTTCACGACTGGCACGGGGGTAAGCGAACACTCCGGACTACGCGCTCGAACGGAGAGTAGCAGCTCCCCCTTTAGCAGGCATGTCCCAAAACGGCAAGGCCCCCCTTACGGGAGGCCTTTGCCCGTCTGGCTACTGGTTGAAGGGAGGAGAGAGGAGGAAGCAGCCAGACTGATCTGAGGAGAGGAACGAGCTACCGCACCTCGATCACTTTTTCTTCGATCCGGCGTTCGGGCCCAGGCCCTTCGCGCAGCATAATGCGTCGCTGTTCCCTGACTCCCCCACCCCAGCGGGGCTTGCCCCAGCCCATTCGGGACCAGCCCATCTCCCGGGCTTTCTTTCGCTGCTCGGGGGTAAGGAGCTTCCATACGGCGAGATGATGTGCGATGCGTTTCTTCTGCAGTGTGGCCTGGAGCTTGTGGATCTCGTCCACCTTGGCCTCAATGGCCTTCTGATCGGGGGAGTCGGCCATGAGGAGCTGCTGAAGCTCCAGCCGCTTTACCCCTAACTCATTTCGGGTGGCCAGGGTTTCTTTGGCGAACTGAAGCCGCAGCTCCGCCAGCTTAGCCTGCTGCTCCTCCGTGAGGTCGAGCTTCGACCAGAACGGCCGGTCCGGATCCGGATCACAGAAAGGACCCGGCTGCGCAAAGGCCAACGTAGTCGTCAGCAGCAAACCGAGCATCATCCCAATTCCCACGGCTCTTTTCATTCAGACCACCTCCTTGGGGTTTTGGCATGTCTGGCAGCGGATGTTCCCGCCGCTCCTCCCTGGGTTCGGGGAACGGCGGTTCTCTTCGCCCCCGGACTCGCGGTTCCCTGCGTCGGACGATGTCTTCGATGGTTTTCTGGAAGCGGGCCGCCTGCTCCGGAGTGAGCACTTTCCGGAGTTCCCCGAAGAAACGCAGGGTTCGTAGCTCCATTTCTGCCTGGATCTGGCTGATCTTCTGCACGCGTTCGGCAACGGCCAGACTGTCGGCTCCCTCCTCGAGCACTGCCCGAGCCAGCGCCGCCCTTTCCTCCCTGAGCCTCTCGCGCAGGGGGTGAAGGCTGCGGAAATACTCCTGCCGCATGCTGTCGAACTGGGCCTTCTGGCCTGGCGTAAGACCGAGCTCCGTCCACGGCTCCCGAGGGGGACGGGAAAAACCCTTTCCCACGCCGCGTCGCGGTCCGGCCGTCCACAGATAGATAACCACCGCGACGGCCGCGATATTCACGGCCACCGAAAACAACAGGGCGTAGATCGTCCACCGGGCGCGCATCATTTACCCCCTGCGTCGGCAAATGCGACCGTCTCCACCGCTTCGGTGAAAGAACCGCTGAGCGGATCCACGTACAGGGACGAACTGGCCTGGGAACCGTTGGCCACCTCTGAACCTGCTGCCTGCCAGAGATGGTGGAATTCTGCACCCAGCAGGCTACCCAGGAGCAAGCCTGCAGCTACCACCATCGGCACGAGGGCGCGCTCGAGGGCGATCCGCCAACGGGGAAGCATCACCGCCGTCTCCTCAGCAGCGATCCGCGCAGCGATGCGGGCCGGAAGCCAATCCGGAGCTTGCGGTGCTTCCCATTCTTTGAGCAGCGCGTCAAGAGCCACCATTCGCAGCCGGAACAAGCGGCAGTTGTCGCAGAACACCAGATGCTCCCGCACGAACGGAGGCAGCTCCGATTCCTCCGTCGCACCGGCTCGGCTCAGAATCTGTTGGATCTTGTCGCAGCTCATTGTCCCTGACCGTGCTTCGTTCCTCTGCCTTTAACTACACCGCAAGGCGTCAATCCTTGCGCCTTTTCGTTGGGGGACTTGCCTCCGCCGCAGGGCCCGTCGAGGGCAACTCAAGCAGTTCCGCAAGCTTTTCGGCCAGAGCGAGCTTGGCCCGGTGCAGCCTGGATTCGACCGACGCCACGCTGGTCCCCATCACTTCGGCGATCTCTCGGTAGTTCAGGCCCTCATAGCGGTGCAGGATCACAGCGATCCTTTGTTTTTCGGGGAGGGACTCGATGGCCTTGCGCACGGCCTCCGCCCTCTCGTTCTTCTCCACGAGCTCATCCGGCCCGGCGGCCACGTCGCGGAAGAGGCTTGCGAGCTCGTCCCCTTCCTCATCCGCGGCCTGCGAACGCAGGAGCGCATTAAGGGAAAGCCAGCGCCGACGCTTTCTCCAGCGCAGGACGTTCAGACAGTGGTTCAGGCAGATTCGATAGAGCCAGGTGGAAAAGCGGAGCTCCGGTCGGAAACTGGAAGCCGCACTGTAGACCTTGAGGAAGATCTCTTGTGTGGCGTCGGCGGCGTCCTCGCTGCTTCCGAGGATTCGGTAGCTTGTGGCGTAGACTTTCCGGTAGTAGCGGCGTACCAGCCGATCGTACGCCCAGCGGTCACCGGCTGCCGCACGGATCATGAGCTGGCCATCTTCTTCGTCAGGCCTCTGGGACGTCGACTCGGTGGTTCCGAGCGGCTCCAGAGGGGCCCTCTCCTCATTTCCCCTGCCGTCCATCCCAGGCTTGCCGGTCGTTGCGGACTCCACAGACTTCTGCCTAAACGGCTGGACCCGCTCTTAGTCCTCAGGGATTGGTACACCGCAGTGCGTGAACACCTTCGTGGCGACAAGGGTTCCCGGCTGTTTTCCCGCTTCCGAGTTGTCGGGAACAAACCCCACTCTCGGTGTTCTGGCTACGCATTCCATCCAAAGCGACGGCTCGCGTGGTCCGGAGGCCTGCCCTGCACAGCTCGCATCTGCTGGCGCCTCTCAGGATTAATCGAACGAGTGAAATGCAGAGTCATGCGCAAACCTCGCTCTCAGCAGGCCCGGAGCAGTGCGTCGCCTTCCGGGCTATAGAGCTGGTGAAAACAAGATGGGCTGATGGTCGCGCAACAAGATGCTCAAAACGAAAGAGCCCGCCGGCGATCGCCGGTCGGGCTCTTTTTGGGAAGGAGGGCCTGCCATGAAGCCAATGTTGTCAACGCCGAAGGAGCACTCGGGTTCACGGAAGTTTTTGTAACAGATCTTGCGGCCGATCCTGCGGCGAAGCGCACCGATCTTTACTTGGTGTCGTTCTCTTTCCGATCCCTCTTTTCCTGGATGCGAGCGGCCTTCGTGGACAGGCCTCTGAGGTAGAACAGTTTGGCCCTGCGCACCTTGCCTCGCCGCAGGCACTCGATCTTTACGATGTTCGGCGAGTGGAGGGGGAAGATTCTTTCCACGCCGATCCCATCCGACACCTTGCGGACAGTGAAGGTCTCATTGAGACCGCTCCCCCGCCGCGAGATAACCACGCCCTGAAACACCTGGACGCGCTCCTTGTCTCCTTCCACAACCTTCACGTGGACGGCGACTGTATCCCCTGGGCCGAATTCCGGGATATCCGTCTTCAATTGCGAAGCTGTGACCAGATCCACTTTATTCATATCCTCCTCCGCTACAAACCGGCTATTGGGCCAAGTCCTTTTCGCAAGCCTTCTCCCTCAGGTATCTCTCGTAGAGGTCCGGGCGCCGCAGGCGTGTTCGTTCGAGCGCCTGTTCGAGGCGCCATTTCTCGATCTCAGCATGGTGCCCGGACAGCAAAACTTCGGGAACCCGCATCCCCTCAAAAACCTCTGGGCGTGTATAGTGGGGATGGTCCAAGAGACCTCGTGCGAAGGAATCCGTCGACGCCGACTCGAAGTCGCTGAGCACGCCTGGCACCAAGCGTACCACGGCGTCGATCAGAACCAGAGCCGGGAGCTCGCCGCCGGAGAGAACGTAATCGCCAATGGAGATCTCGTCCGTCACCAAAGCCTGGCGAACGCGCTCGTCCACACCCTTGTAGTGCCCGCTGATCAGCACGAGGTGCCGCTCCCTCGAAAGCTCCTCTGCCAGCTTCTGATGGAAGGTCACGCCGTCGGGTGTTAGGAGGATCACCCGCGGGCGTTCCGGTTCGCACTCCTTCAAGATTTGCCGAACGCAGCGGAAGATGGGCTCCGGCTTCAGGATCATCCCCGGCCCGCCGCCGTAGGGGTAGTCATCGATCTGCTTGTGCTTGTCGGTAGTGTACCTGCGCAGGTCGTACACATCGATGCGAACCAGGCCCTTGGCCTGGGCCCGTCGCAAGATGCTCTCCTGCAACGGGCTCTGGACCAGGTTAGGAAACCCAGTGACAAGATGAATGCGGAGGCGGACTGCTGTCATTCCGTCAGGCCTTCCATGTCCCGGACCCGGATGATCCCGTCACGGAGATTCACTTCTACTACCACCTCGGCCACCGCGGGGATGAGGGTCTCCTTGTCGCCCTCGTGGACCACCCACACGTCGTTGGCGGGAAGCTCCAAGATCTCAGTGACCTTGCCCAGATACCGTCCGCCTGCGGTGTACACCGCAAGGCCTACCAACTGGAACGCGTAATAGGCATCGTCCTCGAGGGGAGGGACATCTTCGATAGGGATGAGAACCTCGCTGGAGCGCCACGCTTCGGCCTCGTCCCTCGACTCAATCCCCTGCAGTTTGAGCCAGATATGTCGCCCGCTGGCCCGGAAGCGCTCCACCGCGAACGCCGCTCGTCGCGGCCCCTCGGCCTCCAGGACGACACGTTGCACCCCGCGAAATCGCGCCACGCCATCGTCGACGCCCAAGACCCGGAGTTCCCCTCGGGTGCCGTGAGGCCGACTCACTACCCCGATCGACACCCATTTGCGCTCTTCCGACACCCTGGCTACTCTTTCTTCTCGAGGATTTCCAGCACGGCTCGCCTTCGGCCTTGCTTCGCGCAGGCAGCGGCAAGAAGTACTCGCATCGCCTTAGCGATTGCCCCACGGTGTCCGATCACCCTTCCCAGCTCCTGACGCGGCACGCGCAGCTCGAAGACGCTCGTCTGTTCCCCGGCCACCTCTACAACCTCGATGCTGTTCGGGTCGTCTACGAGGTGCTTCGCGATGAATTCCACAAATTCTCTCATCGCTCCACCCCTCCTTCCGCGAAGCCTAATCCCTGCTTGCGCAGCGTCGAATGGTGCTCATTCGCGGGTGCGCCAATAGTTGCACTCCAACCACCCGAAATGGTTCACCACCAGCCTCTGTCAAAGAACACTTTCGGGCAGGGGAGCCCCTCGCCCCTTTGGGCCGCGTGCTCTTCGATGACAGCAGAAACTGGCGCTACTCCTCTTGCGGCGTCGAACGGTCCTCAGCAGGAGCGGCCTCCACAGCCTCGGCCTCTGCTACCCCCGAACGTTTCTCCCTTTCTCTCTGCGCCCGGATGGCCTCGAGACGTTTCTGCCGCTCGAGCTGGAGCAGCTCCCACTTTTTCAGCTCTTCCTGGATCTTCGCCTCGTCCGCTCCGGACTTGAGCAAATGGAAGCGAAGCAAGATCCCATGGCGACGAAACAGACTCCGTACCGTCTCCGACGGACAGGCGCCTTTCATGAGCCAGTGCAGAGCCTTGTCCGCGTCGATGCGGACATCTGGAGGTTCCGTCATCGGGTTGTAGTAGCCGATGAGGTCCAGATAGCGCCCATCCCGACGTGTACGCGAATCCGCTACCACGATCCGGTAGAAGGGACTCTTCTTCTTCCCCATCCGAGTCAGCCTTATCCTGACTGCCAACGCCTTCCTCCCTGCGTGTTTCACCCAGCCTATTGCGACCACTGCAGCGCTTCATTTCCCGGGCCGCCTGCCGCCGAATGGCCTCGCTCCGGCCCCGGGCAAAAAGAAAAGGGCAATTGCCCCTCCTCTTGCCGCGATTCCCGTCGAGCACGCTGAATGTACCCAACGCTTTAGATTTCCGCAAGTTGTTTTTGGCTTGTGGGGGCCGCGCTTGGCCTGGACGTAGGTACCTGCCGTGAACTGAAGTCCCGACGCCCCCCGAAGTCGCTTCCACGTCCGGCATGGAGAGGAGGGCTACCCTCCAGGGATCAGACGGGAGGGTTGGTCCTGATCTCCTCCACCCTCCGCCCTTGGAGTGCGGCAGGTCAATCTTGCGCTGGTTTTTATCTTGCCTGTTCTGGCGAATGTTGATATATTGCCGGCAAGGAGAGAGGGCGACGGCGGTTTCGGAATAGCGGAAAATCTCCGAGATAAACCGACAGGAGGCGAAACCATGGCGATGCGAATCACCGAGGAGTGCATCAACTGTGGAGCGTGCGAACCGGAGTGCCCTGTCAATGCGATTAGCCAAGGCCCGGAAATCTATGTGATTGATCCCAACGTGTGCGTGGAATGCCAGGGTTATCACGACAGCCCACAGTGTGTGGAAGTTTGCCCTGTGGACTGCATCGTCAAGGCGTAGCGACCCTGTTGAGTCTTAGCAAGCCTGAGGCTCTTCAGGATCCCTATTCGAGGGAGGGTAGGGGAGCGCGGCAGAGGGCTCCACTACCCTCGTTTGTTTGTTAGAGGTTCCCGCGATGAGGGAGCGGACAGTTGCCGCCTGGGTTCTTCTTGGGTCCCTGCTGCTCGCCACGGCCTTCGAAGTATCCGCGGCCGAGAAGGTTCCAGCGTTCCCGGTAGAGCAGGTTCGCCCTGGCCTCCGCGGCGTAGCGCGCACCGTCTTCTCCGGAGATCAGATCGAGGAGATGGAGGTCGAGGTGATCGACATCCTGCGCAACTACTACCCGGGGCAGGATGTCGTTCTCGTGCGATTCCTCGGTCCCCAAGCCGAGAGAATCGGTGTCGCGGTGGGCATGAGCGGAAGCCCCGTTTACATCGACGGCCGGCTCCTGGGAGCTGTCGCGTACCGTCTGGGTACCTTCAGCAAGGAGCCCCTGGCTGGGGTCGTGCCCATTCAAAATATGCTGCCGATCGTCCGCATGGAAGAGAGCCGGGCCGCCCTGTGGAATCCGGATCGATCTCTCTCTGAGCGCCTCCTCGGCGCTTGCCTCACTGGGGAAGGGGCCGACGACCTACTCTTGCCCGCTCGCCGGGAAGCGGGTCCTGTGGCCCTCTCCCCCTGGCCGCCGCTTCTCGTATTCGCGGGGTTCCGCCAGGACGTGTTGCAGTGGGTGCAAACCATCCTCGGTCCGTCGGCGCCGGTGATGGTTGCGGGAAGTCACGGAGGGGCTAGTCCGCTCTCCTCGATCCCTGAGGAGAAGCTGGAACCGGGCTCCCCCGTCGCCCTGGTTCTTGTGGCCGGAGACGCCAGTATTGAGGCGGTGGGAACCGTGACTTGGCGTGACGGAGACCAGATCCTGGCTTTCGGCCATTCCGTCTTCGACGCCGGTCCCGTCGCGTTTCCCATGGCCCGGGTGCACATAGCCGCAACCATTCCCAGCCTGTATTCTTCCGAAAAGGTGCCCGTGATCGGGCAGCTCATCGGCACCTTCTACCAGGACCGTTTGACCGGGGCCTACGGGAGGATTGGCCCTCTTCCCCGACTCACACCCGTGACCGTCCGCTGCTGGGGCGCGGATGCGGGCGAACGGAACTATCGATTGCAGGTAGCGCTGGACCCGTCTCTTCGAACCGTAATACCCTTTTATCTCCGGGCGGCGCTGATCAACGCGATCGCCACCTCCCGCCTGAGCGGCGGGGACTACAGCCTGCGCATCCAGCTCCGCCTGCACCTGGCCGGCGGCGAGTCTATCGTCCTCGATAACTTCTACGCCCGACGCGAGACGGCGGGCATGCTTTCCCCCATGGAGGACATTCTACGCAGCACAATGGACGTGGCCACAACCCTCGCCTCGTTAATGTTCAATCCTTTCCAGCCAGTGCAGTTCGACAGCCTGCACCTCAACGTCCACGTGCTGCCGAAGAGCCGTACGGCCGAGGTAATGCGCATCTGGTACGATCGTCCGAGAGTCCGCGCGGGGGATTCCCTACTGGTGGTCGCCACTCTGCTGACCAGCGACGGGCGGTGGCAGAACGTCGAGAAGAGAATTCGTCTTCCCCACCATTTGCCAGCTCGAGGCCGTCTCACCATCAATGTGGGCGGCGGCACAGAGCTAAGCCGCGTCGAAACGAGGAACTTCCCCAACCGCTTCCAGCCCGTTAACTTCCGCCACCTCCTGGAGATCCTCCGTGCAAGGCGCCGAAACGATCGTCTCTACATCCAAATAACCGTCTCCGATGCGGGCTACGCCCTGGGCGCAAAGGAACTTCCTTCGCTTCCTCCCTCTCTCCTGGCCATTCTGGGCGTGCGCCAGGAAACCGGAGGGATGCGAAACCTCACCTCCCGGGTGATCGGCGAGGAAAGTATCCCTCTGGATCTCGAAGTTGTAGGACTGCAGTCGGCAACCATCGCACTGGATCAAGAGAAGGGCGCAGAGTGAAATGAACCGGCAACGGAAGTCCTTCGGTGTTCTGCTCCCGTTGGTCCTCGGCCTGAGTCTGACCGCACAGGCGGCGGAGCCAAGCTTCCGACATTTCGACGACTTCCAACTCCTGATACAGGGCGAGATCCGCGGCGTCTGGGTGGCCGACGACGGGACGCTCCGTCTCGGACCCCAGGCTCGTCTGATCTGGGAATCGCAAACCCCTTTTGTCTGGGACGTGGCCAGCGACCCGAATACCGGCGCTCTCTACTTCGCCGCCGGAGCTTCCGGCATTGTGTACCGCTTGCAAAGGGACACTCCCATCAACGTGATCTTTGAGGCACAGGAAGTCCTGGTAACGGCCTTGGCTACCGATGGCAGAGGGAATATTTACTTTGGCACCAGCCCAGAGGCGAGGATTTACCACATCAGTCAGTCCGGTTCGCCCGAGCTGGTTTGCGATCTCCCCGACACGTACGTCTGGCGGCTGAAAGCGGACCCCGAAGGATCCATCTGGATCGCGACCGGCGAAAAAGCGCGCCTCTATCGGCTTCGGGCCTCAGGCCAGGTGGACACGGTGCTGACGCTGGAGGAATCCCATCTGCGCAGCCTGGCGATGCTCGGAAAAGACACCTGGCTTCTCGGAACTTCCCCGAATGGACACGTTTGCCGGCTTTCGCCCGCAGGGAAAGCCTTCGTTCTCTGGGATTCTCCCCTCGATGAGGTGGTGAGCCTGATGCCCGCCGGTGAAGGAAGGGTAGTGGTCGCCTCCCTCGGACCCGTTGCGCCGGCGTCCGAGCAAGCCCAAGCCACAGCAAGCGACGTGGCCGGACGCATCCTGGCGGGCCGTCCTGCAAAGCAAAGAAGCCTGGTCTCCCTTCTCGAGAACGACGGTTCCACCCGCGAGCTCTGGAACTCGACCGACGAGCAGGTGTTTGTGGTGACTGCCTTCGAGGACGGCTACCTGCTGGGGACGGGTCCAGAGGGTCGGCTCTACGGGGCCAGGTCCGACGGACGTCTGAGCCTGCTCGCCTCCCTCGGGCCCTGCTACATCCTCTCTGTGAGCGCCCAAAGGTCGGGCTCTCTGCTCCTCTGTACGGCCAATCCCGGGAAGGTTTTCGAACTTTCCTTCCCCAGGGAGGGGAAGGGCGAATACATCTCCCCCGTTCTCGACGCCAGGATCCTCAGCCAATGGGGCTCCTTGCATTGGAAACAGGAAGGGAAGGGGCAGGTCCGTTTTTACACGCGTTCGGGCAACACGGAAAAGCCCACTGCGAGCTGGTCAGCCTGGGCACCGCTTCGAGCCGGGGAAGGCTCGCCCCGGATCGACAGCCCCCCAGCCCGCTTCCTTCAGTGGAAATTGGAGATGGTTGGAGACCGAACCTTGAAGGTGTACGACGTTGCGGTCTCCTATCGCCAACAAAACGCCGCGCCCGTCCTCAGGCGGATCTTCGTCTACGCCCCCAACCAGGTGTACTCCGGCGCGGCCAGAGCCGAAAGCTATCAGCGCGGTGGGCAGGGCGAGGGGCTGACGTCCCCTAAATCCCTCGGCGAAAGGAAGACCCAGAGCGGTTTCCGAACGTGCAGCTGGGAGTTCGAAGATCCCAACGGGGACAAGCTCGTTTTCCGGCTCGAGGTCCGGCGTCGCGACTGGCCCGAATGGAAGCTTCTGGCCGATCAGATGGTGGAAAGCGCCTTCTGCCTCGACACCCGGACATTGCCAGAGGGCACCTATCGCTTCCGGGTGACGGCCTCCGACGCCCCCAGTAATCCGATCAATGAGGCCCGGACCGCAACCCTCGAGTCCGAGGAGTTTGTGATCGACCACACTCCGCCTACCATCGAAGATCTCCGTGCGGTGAGGAGGGGCACAGCCATCCACCTCGACTTCCGCGTGCGGGACAACGCCGGACGTCTCCAAGCCGTAGACATTTCCGTGGGTGCAGGACCCTGGCAGCGAGTCGCTTCGGAAGATGGGCTTGTGGATTCTCCGGCAGAGAGCTTCCACCTGGAGCTTGAGGCCGCAGAGTCCGCGCTGGTCGCGAGCGTGCGTGCAAGTGATGAATCTGGAAATACAAGCCACGCGTGGGTACGCTTGCCATGATCGAGGAGGCAACCTGGCAACAAGCCATCGACCTCATCCATAGTTCTCGACACGCCATCCTGACCTCTCACGTCAACCTGGACGGCGATGCGGTGGGCTCGGAAATTGCCATGGCCGAATTGTTGAGCCAACTGGGAAAACGCGTCCACATCCTGAACGATAGCTCGTTGCCGCCTTTGTACCTGTTTCTCGACGCCCACGGGCGCGCCGAAAAGTACCAGGAAGCCTTTCACCGGCACCTCATTGAGGACGCGGACCTCGTGGTGGTGCTCGACATCAGCGACTGGGCGCGCTTAGGCGAGGTGGGTACCGTGCTGCGTCAGGTGCCCGCCCGAAGGCTGTGCGTTGACCACCACATTGTGACCGATCAGATCGCCGATGTGATGCTGGTGGACGAGGGCGCCTCGTGTACCGGGGAGCTCCTCTTCGATCTGGCCAAGAGGATGCAGGCCCCCATCCGTGGCCAGCTTGCCGCTGCCCTTTACACTTGCGTCCTGACCGACACCGGCAGTTTCCGCTTCACCAACACCACCCCGAAAGCCCACCGCATGGCTGCCGAATTGCTCGAGAACGGCGTTCCGTTTCTGGACATTTACGAGCGCGTCTACGAGCAGAACTCGCCGGCCCGCCTGTGTCTTCTCGCGGAGGCCATCAAGGACCTGCACTTCGAGAATGGCGGCAAGATCGCCTGGTTCCGGGTCACCCAGAAGATGCTCCGACGCTGTCAGGCCTCCTACTGGGAGACGGAAAACCTTCCCGAGATGCCCCGCACGATTCAAGGGGTTGAAGTGACCATCATGTTCACGGAGACCCCGGACGGCAACGTCAAGATGAGCCTGCGCTCCAAAGGGAGGGTCGTGGTACACCACCTGGCCAGCAAATTCGGAGGGGGCGGCCATCCCTACGCGGCCGGGGCCCGACTCCAGGGCAAGATGGAGCAGGTGGTCCCCATGGTGCTCAGCGAGGCCAAAGCCCTCTTCGGGTACTGAGAACCGACGACCCCAGGCCCTTGATCATCGAATGGGACAGCGTATCCGGGAGCTAGCCGGAAGGCGCAGTTTCCGCCCCGACTCCTCCGGATCATAGGCAGAAGAGCCGGGCATGCCCTTAGGTGTGCGATCCAGACTCGCCCGGGGAGGGAATGGCGCGCCCGAAGGGGAACTGACCTGGAGGCTTAGGAGTGCGAACGGCGGTAGCATCCGATCTCGGTACTCGTGGGTTCTTCTTCGCGCCTGCTTTGGGCCTGCGACACACGGGATCTGGGCTTCTGGAGAAGAAAGTCGGCACGCAGCTTGCAAAACGCCAACCAGATATCGGCTGTCTCCAGCTGAGGCACAAGACACGGGGATCCGAGCTTCGAGGGGAGCGTCGGGAACGTCCATTCGAGAGGGGATGGGGGCGTAGAGAGGCACCTTGTAACTCTCGGGGTGTCGGAGAATGGGGATGGGCGAAAACCGTACGGGTTTGAACAGTATTGAGCCAGAGGGGCTAGACCGACTGGCCGCTCTTGCTACCCTTGCGGAGGCCATCGCCTCGCGCGGCGATCTCCCCGAGATCTTCCAGATCGCCAAGCGCAGCTTGGCCGACCTCATCCCCGCCGATCAGATCCTGGTGCTGCTGACCGATGGCTCAGGTGAGCTCTTGACCATCTCGCCTGCTCTGAATCGGGACACGGAGCTGGGCGAGCAGGGTGGCACGGTGCCCATCGAGACCACCTCGTTTGGCCCTGTGGTACACGAGCGCCGGTTCCTGCTTCGCCCGCACATTGAGTCAATCGAGCAGCTCCCTCCCGGCGATCGTCAGCTTCTGCTTCCCGACGCAGCCTGTGACCTGGCCGTCCCCCTCAGTCTCGGCCACGAGGTCTTGGGCGTGCTCCATTTTTGCAGCCGCACGCCCTACCTGCTGACCCGGCACCACGAGTTCATCGCCAGTGAAGTGGCCCTGCTCCTGGCGCTGGCCATCGAGCGTTCCCGTCAGCAAAGAGCCAGGGAAGAGAGCGAGCGTTCCCGGGACATTTGGCAACATCGCTACCAGACGTTGTTTGCCCACCTCACCGTCCCTGCCGCCCTGGTATCGGTGCGGGAGGGGATTGTGCAGCGGGCTAACGCCGCCTTTGGAGAGATCTGGTCCTGCTCCGCCAGCGAGGTGGAGGGGAAGGGCCTCAGCGACCTCCTCGACCCAGAAGCACTCGAGCAGCTCTCGGCATTGCTCCAGGCTTCACGCGACGAGCGCCGCATAGTGGAGGGGAGGATTCGCCTTTCTTCTCCTGCTGGGCCGAGGACTCTGGTTGTACGGGCGCTTCCGCCCTCGCCGCACCGTCCACACGAGATCCTGATCCTTCTTGCGCCGTTGGAGGCGCGGCTGCCGCAAGCTGCCGCACTGGAGAGGCTTTGCGCCCTTCCGAATCTGCTGGGCAAGATCGCCCAAGCTCTGCGGGAAAGCCACGAGGTCAACCCTCTGCTGGTGGCTCTTAATGAACTCGGTCATGCCCTGCAGGCGCGCTTCGGAGCCCTCTTGCTCCGGGAGAATGGGAGCGAGACTCTTCGGCTCCTCCACGCGCAGGTGTTCGAGGGAGAAGCTCCGCCGGGGGTCCCCCTTTCGACCTGGCTTGCCCCTCTTGGCGAGGGACCCCACGAGTCCGTTCTGGCAAGCGGCCAGCCTCTGGTGGTCGAGGACGTGGAGAGGGATCCGCAGTTCGAGCGCTTCCGACCGGTCGCCCGCAAGCTCGAATACGGATCCCTGGTGAGCGTACCTCTGCGCGGCGCGGAGGAGTCCTTTGGAGTGCTCTCCCTGTTCTTCCCGCGAGGCCGCCAGCCAGGCATCGAAGAGGTAAGCGTCATTGTGGCTGCTGGCTACCTGGCGGGCTCCCTGTACGAGAGTCAAAGGCTCCGGGAGACGTTGGAACGCAAGAACCGCCACATCGCCGCCATTAGCGAGATCACCAATTCCGTGAGCTCCAATCTGGAGCTGGAGGAGGTGATACGGGCCACCTTCCAGGAAACGCGCAAGGTGCTCGACTACGATGTGGGGTGCATCACCCTGTTCGGTGAGCGACCGGAGGAGGTCCGTGTTTTTGCCGTCGTGTCGGAGCGCGTAGCGAAAGGGCTTCGGAAGGGTCTGTGGAAGCGCTTCGGCAAGGAAGGTATTGGCTGGCTGCTGGCCAAGCCGGCCGAAGGCGCCCTTTACCCTGTGGAGCTGCAGCAGATCAGCCAGGAGATGCAGTCGCGGATCAGCGTGCTTCTGTTGTCGCGGAACAAGTACCTGGGCACGCTCGAGGTAGCCAGCCTTGAGCGGCAGGCCTTTCGGTCCACGCATCTGGAATTTCTGCGGCAGATCGCGAGCCAGATTGCCACGGCCATCGAAAACGCTCGCCTGTTCGAGGAGGCCAACGAGCGCCTGCGGGAGTTCTCCGTGGTGGCGGAGGTGAGCAAGTCGGTCACCTCGTCTCTCGAGGTGGACGAGGTCTTGGACCACATTGTGAAAGCGGCGGCCAAGGCGCTGGACGCACGCGTCTGCACCCTGCAGTTTGTCGAGAGCTACCAGCCCCTCACCCGATCCGTGATCAGCGCGGCCGAGTGGGCGCGTCATCTCCCCAACGGCCCTTACCGCGAGGCCATCCGGCGGATCATCGACGAGCGGCGCCCGGTGTGGATCGAGAACCTCGAACCAGGTGGCACGCGCACTCCTCTGCGCTCCTTTCTGGGTGTGCCGGTCGTGTCGCGAGGTAAGCCCATCGCCGTGCTCTCGGTGTTCTGGGACTCATCCCGCAGCGTAGCGGATCGGGACCTTCATCTGATCACCACCGTGGCCAATCAGGCGGCTACAGCCATCGAGAACGCGCGCCTGTACCAGCAAACGCGCAAGACCGCGGAGGAGCTGAGTCGGGCCAACGAGGAGCTGGAGAATTTTGTTTTCACCGTCACTCACGATCTGAAATCGCCGATCGTATCCATTCAGGGCTTCACTTCGCTGGTGCTGGAGGACTTTGGCGCGTCGCTGGACGATGAAGCGCGGCAGTACCTGGAGAGAGTTCTGCGCAACGTGGCGCAGATGGAGAAGCTGATTGAGGACCTCCTCGAGTTCAGCCGCATTGGCCGTGTTAGCCGGCCGTACGAAACGATCTCCGCCCAGGATATCGTGCAGGACGTGCTCACTTCCCTGTCCTATTCCATCGAGGAGCGCGGGATCAAGCTCCACATTGCCGAGGACCTGCCGACCATCTACTGCGTGCCCGAGCAGATCGGACAGGTGTTCGCGAACCTCATCGGCAACGCCGTCAAATACATGGGCGATCAGCCTGATCCGCGCATCGAAATTGGCTGGCGGGACAGCGGCACCCACGTGACCTTCTTTGTGCGCGACAATGGGATCGGCATTCCCAAGGAACATCACGAGAAGATTTTCCAGCTGTTCCATCGCGTGGATCCGCGGAGCAAAGGCGAAGGGACGGGCATCGGTCTGGCCATCGTGCGACGCATTGTGGAGGCCCACGGCGGCAAGGTGTGGGTGGACTCGGAGGTCGGGAGAGGATCCACGTTCTACTTCACCATTCCAAAGCGGGAGGGGTGACCGATGCAGGCGGCTATGGGGGAAATTTCGGTGGACGATGGGAAGCTCCAGCAGCGTTTGGGGAAGCTGGAGAAGGAGGTGCAGAGGCTGCGGCGGGAGCTGCGCCTCAAACGGCGGGAGCTGGAAGCCAAAGAGGAAGAGCTTCTTTCCCACTACTACCTCGTCTCCCACGAACTGAAAACGCCCCTGATCTCCATCCGCGGCTTCGCCAACCTGCTCCAGGAGTTCCACGCCGGCGACCTGCCCGAGGAGGCCCAGGAGTATCTGCAGCGGATGATCCAGAACGTGGACCAGATGGAGCGTCTCATCAACAACCTCCTCCTAATCTCCAGGCTGCGAGCGGATGAGCAGGAGATGGAGCTTGTCAACATCGCAGATGTGGTGGAGGAGGCCATCTGGGAACAGCAGTACCTGATCCAGGAAAAACGGGCGACCGTGACCGTTGCTCCTTTTCTCCCAACGGTGTACTGCCAGCGCAATCTCCTGGTGACGGTGTTCAGCAATCTGATCGGCAATGCGTTGAAGTACTCTCGTCCAGGTGTGCCCCCGGAGATCTCCGTCGGCTACAGCCCGGAGGAAATCTTCCACAAGTTCTGGGTGCGCGACAACGGGATCGGCATCGCGCCGAAGGATCGACCGAAGTTGTTCAAGATGTTCTCCCGATTGGGGAACAAGCGGGGCGTTCCGGGTAGTGGACTCGGCCTGGCTATCGTGAAGCGGATTGTGGAGGTCCACGGCGGCGAGATCTGGGTAAAATCCCGGTACGGACGCGGCTCGTGTTTCTACTTCACGCTGGCCAAGGGACAACCTGCACATCACCCAACGCACAAAACCGAGAGGTCCAGCCCATGAGCGAAACGCCCATCCGGGTTCTCCTTGTAGAGGATCAAAAGGATCAGGCTACCCTCCTGAGGATTCGCCTAAAGCGCTTCGATCCCCGCTTTCAGGTCACCTGTGTGAGCGACGGACGGGAGGCTCTGGAACTGCTCCGCACCGGTTCGTTTGACCTG
>JAPDPT010000072.1 GCA_034506315.1 candidate division KSB1 bacterium
ATCGTGGTCAGCCGTTTCAACGAACTCATCAGCAAGCAGTTGCTGGACGGGGCCCTGGATTGCCTCCGCCGCCATGGCGCCAGGGACGAGGATATCCACGTGGCCTGGGTGCCCGGCTCCTTTGAGATCCCTTTGGCAGCGCAAACCATGGCTTCCAGCCGTCGCTACCACGCCGTCATCTGCCTTGGGGCTGTGATCCGTGGCGATACACCTCACCACGGCTACATCGCCACCGAGGTGACGAAGGGGATCGCCCAGGTGAGCCTGCAGACGGGGGTTCCAGTTGCCTACGGCGTGATCACGCCTGATACCCTGGAGCAGGCTCTGGAGAGGGCCGGTACCAAGGCCGGGAACAAGGGATGGCAGGCTGCCCTCAGCGCCATTGAGATGGCAAACCTCCTCGAGCGGATGACCGAAGGGGATCGTTGATTCGCGCGATAACGGACCGAGCCCCCGACACCCTCCGCAAGGGACGAACGGATCACCGAACGCTTTGGAACCGGAAATGACACGAAGGCGGAGCCACCTGCGGGGTACCGTATTTACTGCGTGCGGGGTCCTGTGGGCTTTTTCCTGGGCGCAGGCGCAGTTTTGGCAGTGGCGCTCGTGGACGTGCAGCCGGGAGGTGCGCTCGCTCGCCGTGGATTCGACCGGGATTTGGGCAGCGACCTCTGGGGGACTCCTTTACGTTGACGCACGGTCGCTCGAGATTGCCAAGTTTACAAACACGGAAGGCCTACCGACCAACGACCTGACGGCTGTCGCCGTCGACCGGCGCGGGCATGTCTGGGTAGGCCACGCCAATGGCTACCTTACGGACCTGGATCCGCGCACACACCAGATTCGAATCGTGAAAGACTACGGCGGCTGGCAGATCAACGACCTTGCGGTCAAAGGTGACTCCCTGTACGTGGGATTGAGCCTCGGAGTGAGCCTATACCTCATCAACCGCAATGAGGTCAAAGAAACCTACCGGAATCTCGGCCGAAGATTCCCTGTTGAGATCGCCGCCCGCTGCCTTGCCATCGTTCAAGATACGATCTGGGTGGGCACCGACTTTGGCATCGCCGCGGCGGACTTGCGTTCTCGCAATCTGCAAGCACCGGATCTCTGGACGAATATCACGTCTGCAGACGGCTTGCCCTCGGACAGCGTGCGAAGTCTCCAGCCTTTCGGCGGACGAATCTACGCAGGCACGCGCTCCGGCCTCGCAGTCCGTGAGGCGGCGAAATGGCGGGTGGTCGGCTTCGGTGGCGAAGAGGTGGTCGATCTTGCCCCTTGGCGCGACAGCCTGGTCGTGGTCACGCGGTGGGGTGTGGGGCTGTGGAAAGGCGACGGTCGCCTTCTTGGCAAGCCCATTGCGCGCTGTAGGGCCGCCGCCATCGATCTGATGGGTAACCTGTGGGTGGCGTCGGAAGTCGACGGCCTCGCCAGGTTTGATCTCCACGGAAACTCCTGGATCGTTGTCCGGCCGAATGAACCCGGGGGAAATAACATCACCGACCTGGCCTTGGACCGCAGGGGCGTCCTGTGGTGCACCACCCGATCCGGAGTCTCCTCGTACGACGGCAGCCTTTGGAGACACTATTCCGTCCGCTCCGGTCACCTGCCGACCGACGTCACCCTGTCGGTGGCGGTGGACGTTCAGAATCGAAAATGGATTGGCACGCAGGGCTACGGCCTGGTTGTGTTCACCGAAAGCGATACGGGCATCCTTGTAACCCGCTACACACAGGAGGGGGGCAAACTCGCCGGTTCCGATACCCCGACCTACGTGATCGTCAGCCGAGTGAGGTCCGACGCCGCTGGGAACGTCTGGATTCTGAACAAATTCGCAAACAACGGCCGCGCTGTCGTCGCCGTCACCCCACAGGACGAGTGGGTGTACTTCTCAACATTCGACGGACTGAAGAGCACGCGCACCGTCAGTATCACCTTCGACGCGCACGGACGAGCCTGGGTTGGCACAGAGGGAGAAGGCGTGGTCGTGATCGATTACGGCCAAAGCCTGACCGACCGCGCCGATGACGACTTGAGCCAGGGCCTTACGGCCACCGAGGATGGCCTGGAAAGCAATCTTGTGCGGTCGCTGGCAGCGGACGGCAGCGGCGTAATCTGGATTGGCACCGATCGCGGGCTCAACTTCTGGTTCGAGGGACGGGTCGGCACTCGCTACGGCCTTATCTCGGAGGACGTATACTGCGTGGCCGTCGACCCTCAGGACAATAAGTGGATCGGCACGGTCGGCGGAATCACCCTTCTGGATCAGGATGGTTATCCTTTCCGGCACTTCACCACCGAGAACAGCCAGCTCATTTGGGACCATGTCCAGGCCATCGCATTTGACCCGGAGACGGGTGATGCCTTCATCGGCACGACCAACGGGCTCTCCCAACTGAGTACCCCCTACACGGCACCACGCTCGGACCTCAGCAAGGTGGAGGTTTTCCCCAACCCCTTTGTGTTGAGCGAGAAGGGGGCCAAAGTATCGATCGCCAACCTGGCGCGGCAAAGCCAGGTCCGAATCTACGCAAGTGATGGACGGCTGGTCCGCAATTTCCTCCGGCACGAGGTTCCAGGAGGGCGTGTGCTCTGGGATGGCCGCAACGACCGGGGCGAACTGGTGGCCAGCGGAGTCTACCTCGTGGTGGTATCGACGGCATCGGGAATGAGCACCGTTCGCAAGCTGGCGGTGGTGCGCTGATACGATTCGAACAAGTGGGGTTTCTCCGCGAAAATGTTTACCTTTGGGGCGCATTAAGAGCAGAGAGGGTCAGACGGGAAGAGGCAGTAGCCGTGAGAAGAAAAGGCTTGGTCGTCGCGTTCTTGTGGCTTGGTTCGTCCTTGATTGGATGGGCACAGTCTGATGCGCCCCGGAACGTCATCCTGATGATCGGGGATGGAATGGGGGTAGCGGCCATCGGACAGCTTGCTGCTGCCACGGGAGACCGGGTTTTCAGCCGTTTCCCACGCGGCGGCCTTGTCCTCACCTGGCCACTGGATGAGGAGACCTGGGTTACCGACTCCGGGGCCAGCGCCACCGCGATGGCAACCGGAGAGAAGACCCGAAACCACTTGCTTTCTCTGCGTCCCAATGCCCAGGGCACACTGGATACCCTCGAGACCGTTCTGGAATTGGCCGAGCGCCTTGGGAAGGCTACGGGGATCGTGGTGGCGTGCCAGGTGACGCACGCCACGCCCGCCGCCTTCTTCGCCCATGCGGACCGCGGGAACGAACTGGGTATCGCGGCCCAGCTCGTCGAGAGCGGGGTCGATGTGGTGCTGGGAGGAGGTACCTCATTCTTCCTCCCTGCCGATTCGAGCGGCGGTAAGCGTCAGGACGGGCGCGATCTTCTGGCGGAGCTCCGAAACCGCGGCTACCGAGTTATCACTGACACGTCGGAACTCCGGGGCCTGGACCTGTCAAAAGAGGCCAAGGTGATCGGTCTGTTTGCTCCGGTGGCCCTGCCGGCCGCGGTGGAGCGCAAGTTGCGCCTCGCGGAATTGGTCGACTGCGCCTTACGCTGCCTCTCCAAACACCCGAGCGGGTTCTTCCTGATGGTGGAAGGGTCCCAGATCGATTGGGCTGCACACGCCAATAACGCCGAACACGAGCTCGCCGAGATGCGAGATTTCGCCGAAGCCATTCGGGTCGCACTGGACTTTGCCTCCCGCGATGGCAAGACCCTTCTGATCGTCACGGCGGACCACGAGACCGGAGGAATGGCGATCACCGGCGGGTCCCCCAAGGAAGCCCGTGTGGAGGTAGGGTACCTGGTGGGAAATCACACGGCCGATCCTGTGCCGTTTTTCGCCTACGGCCCCGGGTCCGAACGCCTTCCCGCTTTGTTGGAGAATGACTACATTGGGAGGGTGTTGAAGGATTTGGTTCGCGGCAGATGAGGTGTCCCTCTTTCGGAAGCCCGGGCAGTGTGAGGGTGGTTTCCGGAATGCTGACGAGACTTCGCGTGCAGAACTTCGCAGTGATTGATCAGATCGAGGTCACCTTCGAGCCGGGACTCAATGTCATTACGGGCGAAACCGGCGCTGGCAAGTCGATCCTCATCGATGCCCTCGGTACAGTTCTCGGGGAACGTGCGGACGCGACCATTCTACGGGCTGGAGAAGAGCGAGCCGTGGTGGAGGCCGAGTTTCTGCTCCCGGAGAGCAGTCCGGTGCGCTCTGTACTGGCGGAAAACGAGCTCCTCCACCCCGAACAGCCCGATTACCTGGTGCTCCGACGCGAGATTTTTGCCAGTGGCCGAAGTCGGGCTTTCGCCAACGACTCCCCTGTGGCTTTGCCTCTGCTTCAGGAGGTCGGGAATCTTCTGGTAGACCTACACGGTCAGCACGAGCACCAGACTCTCCTTCGCCCAAGCACACACATCCTGTTTCTGGACGAGTTTGCAGGTCTTGGGAAGCTTGTGGAGCAGTTCGGTTCCCTTTACAGGGAACACCTGAGCCTGGCCAGAGAGCTGAGGGAGCTCTCGGAAAGAGAACGCCTACAACAGGAAAAACGAGAGCTCATGGAGTTTCAGCTGAAGGAGATCGAGGCGGTTCAGCCTTCCGTGGAAGAGGAAGAGGAGCTCTTGCTCCAGGAGAAGATCCTGAGCAACAGCCAGCGATTGTTTGAGGGCACCTCCCTCGCCTACGACCTCCTGTATGAGCAGGAGGGGAGCGTGGTTGCGGTCCTGGCAAGGGCCATCGCCGAGCTTATCTCCCTTGCGTCCATCGACCCGTCGTTTCAGAGGCTGGCGGAGGAGCTGGAGCAGGCGCGCGTCACCGCGAGAGAGGTGGCCAACACGCTTCAGAGCTACCGCGAGCGGATCGATTCCGACCCCGTGCGCCTGGAGGAAGTCCGGCAGCGCCTGGCCTCCTACGCCAGGCTGAAAAAGCGCTACGGTCTGACGGTGCAAGATGTGCTTCGCCATCGTGATCACCTTCGTCGGGAGTTAGAGGAGGTTTCGAGCCTGCGCAACCAGATCGAGAACAGGCAGGCGCAGCTGGACAACGTCCGGGCACAAATGACGAGTCTGGCGACGGAGCTCTCCCACGCCCGCCGGGAGGCGGCGCGGCGCCTGGAAGAGGCAGTGGTCCGTGAGCTTGCCGAACTGGGCATGCCCAGGGCGGAATTCCGTGTCTCCTTCGGCCGCGAAGAAGACCCCGCGGGTGTGGTGGAGATCGAAGGTGTCCGCTACCGCACGACTCCGAGGGGAATCGACCAGGTGGAGTTCTTCCTTTCCACCAATCCAGGGCAGGGACTGCGTCCTTTGACCAAGGTAGCATCGGGCGGTGAGGTTTCCCGGGTCATGTTGGCCCTCAAGTCAGTACTGGCCCATTGCGATCCGGTACCGACGTTGGTTTTCGACGAGATCGATATGGGGATTTCAGGCCGAATTGCACAGGTCGTGGGCAGTAAGCTGGGTCGCTTGGCCCGCGAGCGCCAGGTGCTCTGTATCACGCACCTCCCGCAGATCGCCAGTCATGGGCGAAGCCACTTCCTGGTGGAGAAGGTAGTAGACGCCCATACGACCCGCACGCAAGTCAGGAGGCTGAGCGAGAAAGAGCGTGAGGAGGCGATCGCCCGCTTGCTGAGCGGCGAGAAGGTAGAGGAATCGCACCTGGAGGCGGCACGGGCGCTCATTCAAGAAGCGCGCAGAAGTCAAGATACCTTGGCGTGACGAACCGGAATTTTTTCCGAATAGGCAGGGGAGGGCAGGTATAATTGGATAAGATCGTCGTCATTGGAGGCAATCGCCTCCAGGGCGAGGTGGTGATCAGCGGGGCGAAGAACGCGGTCCTGCCGATCATGGCCGCTGCCCTGCTGGCGAACGGCCGATTCCACATCCGGCGCGTCCCCCTCTTACGGGACGTGCGGACGATGAGTCACTTGCTCCGGATTATCGGAGCACGGGTGGATCAGGACGAGCACGAGCTGCTTATTGACACGACCCGGTGCTCATACTACGAGGCCCCTTACGAGTTGGTCAAGACCATGCGGGCATCGATCTATGTGCTCGGCCCGCTGGTAGCCCGATACGGGTACGCGCGCGTCTCCCTGCCGGGAGGATGCGCCTGGGGTCCCAGACCTGTGGACCTGCACATCAAGGGGCTGCAAAAGCTGGGGGCAGAGATCACCCTGGAAAAGGGATACATCGTGGCTCGCGCGCCCAAATTACGGGGCACGACCATCACGCTGGACATCCCGAGCGTGGGCGCAACAGGGAACCTCCTCATGGCGGCCACCCTTGCGGAGGGGACTACGGTAATCGAGAACGCCGCTCGGGAGCCCGAGATCGCCTCGCTTGCAGAATTCTTGCAGCGGATGGGGGCGCAGATTGAGGGCATCGGCTCCGACCGACTCGTGGTCCACGGAGTAGACGAGCTTGCCCCAGCCGATTTCGAGGTGATCCCGGATCGGATTGAGGCAGGTACCTTCCTTATCGCCGGGGCGATCACCCGGGGGGATGTTACGGTGAGGAATGTTGTCCCCGAACACGTGCGCAGCGTCCTGGCCAAGCTAATGGACGCGGGTGTAGAAGTGCAGGAGGGGCCGGACTGGATCCGGGTCCGCTGTGACCGGCGAGTGAAAGCGGTGGACGTCACCACGGCGGTCTATCCGGGCTTTCCCACCGACATGCAGGCGCAGTGGATGGCCCTGATGACCGTCGCCGAGGGCACCTCCGTCATCGTCGACACCATTTTCCTGGACCGCTTTACCCATGTGGCCGAACTCCGCCGGCTGGGAGCAGATATCCGGATGGATGGGAACTCGGCGCATGTGGTGGGGGTGCCTGCGCTACAGGGGGCGCCGGTAATGTCCACGGACCTGCGTGCAAGCGCCTCCCTCATCCTGGCCGGCCTCGTGGCCGAGGGAAGAACGGACGTGTCCCGCGTCTACCACATCGATCGGGGGTACGAACGCATCGAAGAGAAGCTGCGGGCGTTGGGGGCACAGATATGGCGGGAGCAGGAGCCCTGGCCAGAATCGGTGACGGGTGGAATCCACCCGGATGAAGAACAGTAAGCCCTCGTGAGGAGCGGCGTTCTCCGAGGAGGGGGGAACGTTGACCCGGGGGCGGGATTGCCGAAAGGGAGGTGGACCCAATGAACAGCTCGCGTCGAACATTGAGAGCGTCCATCGGCAGCCTCATCGTGGTCATTCTGGGACTTTTCCTCGTCTGCGCAATCCACAGGGAAGTCACGACGCCGCCCGTTGACGAGGACGTGTACAATGTCGACCTCTCCGCGCTTCTTGGCCTCCAGCCCGAGCCTGCCCAGCCGGAGCAAGAGACGAAGGCGAAAGCGAGCTCCGAGGCAGCGCTGGCAACACCGGAGGCAGTGCCGCAGGTGGACAAGGACAGGGAAGAGCTTCTGGCGCTTCTTGACCGCATGGACCGGTTGAGCAAGCAGCTGGATGCCCGTGGCCGCGAAATCTCGGCCCTGCAGAGCGAATCGGCCCAGCTGGATTCCCTGGTGTCTAGGATGGGGAGGCGGCTGGCAAGCGCGGGGGGCATAGGGGCGGGCCGTGGGGTAAGCTTGAGCTCCAGCACAACCGGCGCTCCCGCGCCTGGCGCTGGACCTGTTCATGTGCGCGTCTCAGCCGGAGCACAGTCCAGCTTTGCAGGTCAGAGTTTCGATATGGGGTACAATGAGGCCTTGCAGCTGTTTCACGAACGTCGCTACCGGGAGGCGCTGGACCGGTTCCAGGAGCTGCTTTTGGAGGATCCGAGCCACCCGTTGGCAGACAACTGCCAGTACTGGATCGGTGAGTGTCTCTTTGGCCAGCGGCGGTACTTGGAAGCGCTTTCAGCGTTCAGCAAGGTCTACATGTTCGACGCCACGGACAAGTACGACGACGCCCAGCTCATGATCGCCCTGTGCCACTGGCACCTCGGCGATCAACCCACCGCGAAGCTGGAACTGAAGGGCCTCCTCAAGCTTTTCCCAGGAAGCGAATACGAGGGAAGAGCCCGCACCTATTTGGGCAGATTGACCGTGTGACAGCCGTCGTCTACATCGAGTGATCGCGATTGTGGGGCTCCCGGGCGCGGAGCAGGGGGACACCAGGAAGGTAGAGTGTGTGAGGCTTGGATGGTCGAATTTGTTCACCTCCACAATCACTCGCACTACAGCCTGCTCGACGGCGCGTGCCGCATCGAGGACCTGGTTGCCCAGTGCGCACACTTCGAAATGCCGGCGCTTGCCCTCACAGATCACGGCAATATGTTCGGCGCCGTCGAGTTTTACAGGGCCGCTCTGAACGCAGGCATCAAACCGATCATCGGCATCGAGGCGTACGTGGCGCCGCGCAGCCGCCACGACCGGACTTCCAGTAAGGGTGGGGCCGACGCTTCGTTCCACATCGTCCTGCTGGCCAAGAACGAAAAAGGTTACCGCAATCTCCTGAAGCTGTCGACCATCGGCTACCTCGAAGGCTACTACTACCGCCCTCGCATTGACAAGGAGGTCCTCCGGGAGTACGCCGACGGGCTGGTCGCCTTATCGGCCTGTATCAAGGGCGAGATTGCTCAGAGACTGTTGCGGGAGGGTCCAGATGCAGCCAGGCGGGCCGCCCTCGAATACCGGGATATTTTCGGAGAAGACTTTTACCTCGAGCTCCAAAATCACGGGTTGGCTGAGGAGGAGAAAATTCGGGCAGCCATCCTGGAACTGGGCCGGTCTTTGGGGATCAAGGTCGTCGCCACGAATGACATCCATTACCTCAAGCGGGAGCACGCCGAGGCCCACGACGTTCTGCTCTGCCTTCAGACTCAGAAGGATCGGAATGACCCCACGCGCCTTCGTTACGAGACGGATCAGATCTACTTCAAATCGTACGACGAGATGCGCGCGGCCTTCCGGGACGTTCCGGAGGCTCTGGCCAATACGATGGAGGTGGCGGCCAAGTGCAACCTGATCCTGGAGTTCGGACGGCCTCTCTTGCCCCAGTACCAGCTGCCACCGGACGCCTCGAGCTCGAGCTTGGACGACTATCTGGCAGCCCTCGCCCGGGAGGGCCTGAGGCAGCGCTACGCGGTGATCACGCGGGAGCTGGAAAGACGTCTGGAGCACGAGCTCGAGATCATTCGTAAGACCGGTTACGCCGGGTACTTCCTGATCGTCAAGGATTTCGTCGATTTCGCGCGGTCCAACGGCATTCCAGTGGGGCCAGGGCGTGGCTCTGCCGCCGGTAGCCTTGTGTCCTATTGCCTTGGCATCACGAATGTGGACCCCATCAAGTACGGCCTTCTTTTCGAACGCTTCTTGAATCCCGAGCGCGTGACCATGCCGGATATCGATATCGACTTCTGCTACGAGCGCCGGGATGAGGTGATACAGTATGTGCGGAAGAAGTACGGACACGAGAATGTAGCGCAGATCATCACGTTCGGCACCATGGCCGCAAGGGCTGTGGTCCGGGATGTCGGCAGAGTGCTCGGATTTCCGTACGCCGAGGTGGACCGCGTCGCCAAGCTGGTGCCGCAAGCTCTGGGCATCAAGCTGCGGGAGGCGATCGATCAGGAGCCGCGCCTCCGCGAGTTGATGGACTCGAACGAGCGCTACCGTAAGCTGTTCGAGATTTCCCTTGTCCTGGAGGGTTTGGCCCGACACGCCTCCACCCACGCTGCCGGCGTCGTGATCACCCCGAACGCCCTGACGAATTACACGCCGCTCTACAAGTCGAAAGAAGGCGAGATTACCACCCAGTACGATATGAAGTCCTTAGAGGCTATCGGCCTCCTCAAGATGGACTTCCTGGGGCTGCGCACGTTAACGGTGATCCACGATACGGTGAAGGCACTGGGAGAGAAAGGGATCCACGTAGACATCGACCGGCTTCCCCTGGACGACGAAGAGACGTACGAGCTCTTCGGGCGCGGCGACACGGTCGCGGTCTTTCAGTTCGAGAGTTCGGGGATGAGGGAATACCTGCGGAAGCTCAAACCCCGAACGATCGAGGACCTGATCGCCATGAACGCCCTCTACCGTCCGGGACCCATGGAGATGATTGACGACTTCATTCTCCGAAAACAGGGCAAGACCCGGATCGAGTACCTTCATCCAAAACTTGAGCCAATCCTGAAGGAGACCTACGGGGTCATCGTCTACCAGGAACAGGTGATGAGGATCGCCTCCGACCTGGCGGGATTCTCCCTCGGCAAGGCCGACCTCCTCCGAAGGGCCATGGGGAAGAAGAAAGCCGAGCTCATGGTCAGCCAGAGGCAGGAATTCGTGGACGGAGCCGTTCAACGAGGGATCCCCGCAGAGACGGCGGAGGCTATTTTCGACCTCATGGCCCGCTTTGCCCAGTATGGGTTCAACAAGAGCCACGCCGCGGCTTACTCCATCGTGGCGTACCAGACGGCTTACTTGAAAGCGCACTTTCCGGCGGAGTTCATGGCTGCCACCCTCACAAGCGAAATGGCAGACAGCAAACGAATCGTGACCCTGATCGACGAGTGTCGAAAAATGGGGCTGCGTGTACTTCCCCCTGACGTGAACGAGAGCTACACCACGTTCACCGTGACCGATCAGGGCATACGGTTCGGGTTAGCTGCCGTCAAGAACGTGGGCGTGCAGGCCATCAACTCGATCGTGCAGGCCAGGAAGAAGTACGGTCGCTTCCGGACCATTTTCGAACTGTGCCAGCGGGTCGACCTGCGATATGTCAACAAGAAGGTCCTGGAGAGCTTGATCCAGGCTGGCGCTCTGGACTCGCTGGAAGGCCATCGGGCGCAGCTGATGGCCGCCGTTGATCTCGCTTTGCAATACGGGCAGCGGGTACAAAGCGCACGCGCCGTAGCCCAGGCCGACCTATTTGCCGACGATGAGGAGGCCGCGGCGTCCGTGGAACCTCGCCTCCCCGACGTGCCCGAGTGGAGCCACAGTGAGACGCTCGCACGCGAGAAACAGCTTCTGGGCTTTTATGTCTCAGGCCATCCATTGGATCGCTATGAGCAAGAAGTGCGGGCTTTTTCGACCGTTACCCTCGACACGCTTGCGGAGCTTCCGGACCAGGCTCCCGTTCGGGTGGCGGGCGTGGTCACGGCCGTGAGTCACCGCATGAGCGACAACCAGAGAGCCTACGCGTTTCTGAATCTGGAGGACTTTACCGGAAGCGCAGAGGTGCTGGTATTCTCCGAGCCCCTCGAACGATACCGCGACCTAATCCGGGAGGAGGCGATGATCCTTGTCCGCGGCAAGGTGAGCCACCGCGAGGACCAGGATGCCAAGATCATCGCCGAGGAAATCATGCCCCTGGAACAGGCGCGGGAACGTCTCGCCAAGCGCATTCGGCTTACGTTGGACGTGCGGGCCATCGACGAGGCACAGGTGGAAACGGTGTGCCAGCTCCTGGCAGCGAACAGCGGCGGATGTGCGGTCGTGCTGGAGCTGAAGAACGCCGGGAGCAACGACTTTCTGCTGCGCAGTGCCCGCTTCCGCGTACAGCCAAACTACAACCTGGTACAGGCGCTTCGTTCGCTCCTCGGGACGGAGAACGTATTGCTCGAAGGATAGAGGGAAGACGCCGTCCGATGGATCCGCTCAAGCGATTGTGGCAACAGGGACTGAGGATCGTACTTCACCCAGGAGACTTTTTTTCGGAACTGGCGGAAAAAGAGGAATTGGCGGGGGACGTACTTCGTCAGCACCTTGTTTACACGGCCTCGATTCCTGCTCTGGCCATCTTCGTCGGGGACGCCATTGTGGGGCAGGAGGGTGTCCTTCAGCCCGCCTTCCCGACTCTCTTGCGTGCGGCACTGTACTTCGTGTTGACTCTGGCGCACGTATACCTGGCCGCCGAGCTGCTGGTGTGGCTTGGTTCGTATTTCCGGCTCCTTCCGGATTTCAACAGGGCCTTCGCCTTACTGGCGTACTGCCTTACGCCTTCCTTTGTGGCCGGCGGATTTCAGGTCGTCCCAGCATTGCGTCCGTTTTCCTTGTTTGCCTTGTATTCTCTCTACCTTGCCTACACGTATGCGCCGCGCGTGTTTCGGGTGCCTCCGTCGGACCGAGGTGCATTTGGCCTTGTCGTCCTGCTTGCTGTGGTCGGTGTGTGGGCGGCCCTGTCAATGGCATTTTCCCTTGTGGCCTGAAGGCTTTGCGGCCGCTGCAAGCGGGGAGGCGAAGGTTGCAGAATTTCAGCAGCCGTCAGCACGTGGGAGATGCGGAATGCGGAGTAGCCGTGGTGCTGGGTCGGATCGCGGTGGGGGGCAGGAAAACCGTAGCGGGCGTGGCGGAGGCGTATGCAAATGGGCGAAAGCGGGGGACGGCCGCGCGGGGCAACAGATTGCAGCTGCGACGTGAAACGATTGAGTGCCAAAGGCTCCGAGAAGAGCGCGGTCATGGGACGGAGGTTCGCGCCAGAATGCAGCAAGCAGGGGGAAGGTCTCAGGAATCTCGAGCACGTACATGGGAATAGGTGAGGATGCCTCCCAATACGACATCATCGAGTGAGGACCGTTACGCGAAACAGATCCTCCTTGAAGAGATAGGGCAGGAAGGACAGACTATCCTTTCTCGCGCGCACGTCTTGATTGCTGGCCTTGGGGGACTCGGGTCGTCCGTGGCCGAAATTCTCTGCCGCATGGGTGTAGGCGGCTTGCGTCTGGTGGATCGAGACTACGTGGACTTCACGAACCTCCACCGCCAGACCGTTTACACCGAAGAGGACGCTGACCATGTAGCTCCCAAGGCGGTTGCTCTGAAGGATCGGCTCAGCAGGGTCAACGCCGAGGTCCGCATCGAGGCGCGGGTTACGCACATCGATCCCTCCAATGTGACGCGCCTCGTGAAAGGTGTAGACCTGGTCGTGGACGGATCGGACAACCTCGATCTTCGCCTGCTTCTCAACGAGATGTGCGTAAAAGTTGGGAAGCCGTTTGTCTTCGGCGCGGTGCATGGTACGGCAGGAATGACCATGGGGATTCTGCCGGGCGAGAGCGCATGCCTGCGATGTTTGCTGGCCGAGCAGGAGGTCGGTTTCCCCCCGAGCTCGCGAGCTGGCATCTATCCGCCCACGGTACGGATTGTCGCGTCTCTCCAAGCGGCCCTGGTTGTACAGGCCCTCCTTCGAGGCCGGAGCGGGAAAGATTGGGCCGGTCAGCTGCACGTCATCGACGCATGGACCATGGAGTTCGATCGGGTCCACGTCGCTCGCCGCAAGGAACGCAATCCCTGTCCGGTGTGCGTAAAGCGAGAGTTTGAGTATCTCCGTGCCGAGCGCCCGGCCGGTCCTCAAGTAGTGGTTGAAGGTGACACCGTGATCATCCTTCCTGAACGCCGTGCTTCGGTTGACCTGGCTGTCTTGAGGGCGCGGCTCCAGCGCGTTGAGCCGGTGAAGGTCAACGAGCACCTGCTTTGGGCGAGGATCGGTGATGTGGAAATGGCTGTGTTTCGGGACGGCCGGATGTCAGTGCGGGGCGCGGGCGACTGGGCCGAGGCTGTGCATCTGTACGAGAGATACCTAGGTGAGTAGCCTCCCCGAAAAGGAGAAAGGGAAAATCCCGGGACTTCTGCGCCTATGGCGCGGGTTCGCACAAAGCGTCGATATCGACGCTATTGCGTCCAAAATGGGCTGTGGCCGCCAGGAAGTTGAAAGCCTGCTTGGGGCGGTTGAGGAGCTTTTGGCGCGGAACTGGGGGGAGGAACGGCGTTGTACGATCTTCGTGGACGGGGCCTCTCGCGGTAATCCGGGTCCAAGCGGGATTGGCGTGGTGATCAGAGACGAGGAGGGAGAGCGGGAGTGGAGGGTCTCCGAGTTCATCGGGGAGGCCACGAATAACGTAGCGGAATACCGGGCGCTTCTTTGCGGGTTAAGAAAAGCGATGGAGCTGGCTTGCACGGAGGTGGAAGTCCGGAGCGATAGTGAGTTGCTGGTCAAGCAACTGGACGGCCGGTATCGGGTCCGCGACCCAAAGCTGGTGCCTCTCTGGAAAGAGGCGGTGACGCTAATGTCGCAGTTCCGAGCTGTGAAGATTGTACACATTCCGCGGGAGGAAAATCGGGAGGCGGATCGGCTTTCGGTGCTGGCCATCGACGCGGCACGAGCCGAAGGCCTGGACGCAGGAGGTTGAACATGCCCAGGGCGCTCCTGATCGTCGACATGCTGAAGGATTTCGTCTACGACAATGGCGCTCTCACCTGCGGGAAATCTGCTCAGGAGATTGTGCCCTACATTCAGCAGCTCGCGCGTGCCTTTCGAGAACAGGGCGATCGGGTGATTTACGTAACGGATGCCCACGATCCCGAAGACCCTGAGTTCTCCCTGTGGCCCAAACATTGCGTCAGAGGGACCTGGGGCGCCGAAGTGATCGATGAGCTGAAGCCTGAGGCGAAGGATCTTGTTGTCCCGAAGACCCGGTACAGCGGTTTCTTCGGTACAAACTTGGAAGAACTCCTGCAAGAGGTAGGTGCAAGCGAGGTACACGTGACCGGCGTCTGTACCTCTATCTGCGTCCTTTTCACAGTGGCTGACCTCCGGAACCGCGATTTCGCGACGATCGTCCACGCGCGGGGTGTGGCGGATTTTGACCAGGAAGCGCACCGTTTCGCTCTGAGACATATGGAGCGGGTGCTGGGGGCACGAGTATTGCAATAGCCTGGTCGTAGGCCCTGGGCCGGAACGCGAGGTGACGGTCCGCACCTCGGCCGTGCCCGACGATGGGGCCAGGTTGGTTGCGTGTATTTCGGAGTTGAGGGCACAGGCTTCGGATCGGCGTGATGGATCTCGTGGGTCAAGCGGAGAGCAACGAATGAAGGCTCTGATCACCAGTGGGGGGAGGGGTACACGCCTCCGTCCCCTGACGCACACCCAGAATAAGCACCTGATTCCGATCGCTAACAAGCCCATTCTTTTCTACGCGCTCGAAACCGTGGCGGAAGCGGGAATCAAGGAAGTGGGAATCGTCACCAACCAGGAGGGCAAGGAAGTCAAGGAAGCGGTGGGCGACGGAAGCGCCTGGGGGATCCACGTGACGTACATCCCTCAGGAGGCCCCACTGGGGCTGGCGCATGTTGTGAAAATATCGCGCGACTTCGTGCGGGATGAGCCATTTGTCTTTTACCTAGGCGACAACATGGTGGTCGGGGGCATTCGGCGCTTTATCCGGACCTTCCTGGAGGAAAAATCGAACTGCCATCTCACGCTGGCGCGCGTGAAAGATCCGGAGCGCTTCGGCGTTCCGGAGATCAGGGGGAAGCGGATCGTCCGCATCGAGGAGAAGCCGGCGGTTCCGAAGAGTGAATTTGCCGTGGCGGGAATCTATATTTATGATGCTTCCATTTTCGAGGCCGTCGAGAACATTCGGCCGAGCGAACGGGGCGAACTCGAAATCTCGGATGCGCATCAGTACCTGATTGAGCATGGCTACAAGGTCACGTACTCGGAAATTACCGGTTGGTGGAAGGATACCGGTAAGCCCATCGATCTGCTGGAGGCGAATCGTCTGGTGCTGGAGAATCAGAAGGGTCGCATCGACGGGTTCGTCGACCATCGCAGCCAGATCGCGGGGAACGTCGTTATCGAAAAGGGGGCCAAGATCGTGAACAGCAACATTCGGGGCCCAGCAATAATTGGCCGCCGCACGGTGGTTGAGAACAGCTATATCGGGCCGTTCACCTCCATCGGAGACGACTGCGTGGTACGGAACAGCGAGGTCGAATTTTCCATTGTGATGAACAAGTGCCAGATTCTGGACGTCGGGATACGGATCGAAAGCAGCATTCTCGGCTTCGATGTGCAGGTCGTGCACGCGGAGGGGATGCCTCGGACGCACCGCTTCATGATCGGAGATCAGAGCAGGGTTGAAATCGCCTGAGCGCGCAGGGGATTGGGCTTCTTAGACCGGTTTCCTGCGATGCGCACGGG
>JAPDPT010000073.1 GCA_034506315.1 candidate division KSB1 bacterium
GTCGCGGCCCTGACGTCCCTGGACACAACGCAAAGCTACACGTATGGCTTCGGAGTGGACTGGACGGTCGGTGACCACTCGCAAGCGCGAAACGGTCCGACGTCCCTGCCAGGGTTCGGTGAGCTTCACCTGGCAGCCGCCTATGTAGGCCTACCTTTGTCCGGGCCGCCGTTACCTCGGGAGCTGCGCGTCGGCCTGGGCCTGCGTCCGGTAACCAACGGCCCGCAATTGCTCCTGGCCCAACATTGGACCCGACACCAGGCCCTTGGCCACACCGGGCTCGAAATTCCCCTCGCCGGGGAGAATCGCTTCCTGATGGGAGTTGAAAACTGGAACATCCGCACGATGCGGCTCGGATTACGCCTACGGTGGAACCAGCTGCGGGCGGACATCGCCTACGCGACCTCGACCCAGCGTTTGATCGTCACCTTCTCGTTCCTGATCGGGGAAAATCCCGCCCTCCTGGCCGAGCACCATTTTGCCCGGGGCACGAAGCTGGCACAGGAAAAGAAGCTGCGGGAAGCCCTGGTCGAACTGAATAGGGCGGTGGCCTTCGCGCCTGAAGAACGAAGAGCCTGGGAGCTGCGGCGCGCCGTGGAGAGGGTCGTGCGAAAGGAAGATGCTCAGCTGGACTCCTTGTTCCGACACGCGGAGTCGCTCCGTCGGCAGGGGGATCTGGTCGCCGCCGCGCTGGAGTTCAGCCAAATCCTGGAACGCAACCCGAACCACCGACAAGCTCGACAAAAGCTGCAAGTCCTGCGGCCCACGCTGGACGCCACGGCACGGCGCGCGTTTCAGCTCGGGGTACGCCTCTACGAGCAGGAGGACTATCTCAAGGCGCGCGCCATCTTCGAGCGCGTTCTGCTTATTGACCCCACGCACGAGAGGGCCCAGGATTACCTGACTCGCACCCAGGCCATCCTCCACACGTACGCCGAGGACCACTTCCTGCAGGGCCTGGGTTTCTACCGACAGCGGAATCTCACTCGGGCTTACGAGGAATTCTCGCTGGCCCTGGAGTACGATCCCAATTACACAGAGGCCCGTCGGTACTTTGACCAGGTGGCCGAGGAGAAACAGAATCTGGAGAAGATGCTCGACCGATTGCTGGCCGAGGGAGAGGACCTGGCGCGGCGCGGCAACGCAATCCAGGCCAGCATCAAGTTCCGCAAGATCCTCGAGGTGGACACGGGCAACCCGGTGGCGCGAAAGAAGCTGATGGAACTTCAACCCCTCGTCGACCAGCACATCCAGCAGAAATTGCGCGAGGGGAAGAAGGCGCTGGCGGAAGGGCGGCTGCGGGCTGCCCGAAACGCCTTTCGGGAAATCCTCGCCATCGTCCCAACGCACCAGGAGGCCCTTGAATACGACCAGAAGGCCTACGACCAGATGGTGCGCCTTGCCGATCAATGTTACCAGAACGGATTGATCGAGTTCGAGAACGGCAACTACGACAAGGCGCTCCAGCAGTTCGATCGCGCCCTGACCTACGTACCCAACCACGCGGGCGCCACGCGGATGCGACGTCAGACTTTCAGCATGATCGGGATGCGCGAGCTGGTGCAGCGGGCCAAGGAGAGCTACGAACAGGGCGATTACGTCCGGGCTATGGCTCTCTTCAGCCAGATCCTGGAAAACGATCCCGAAAACGTGGTGGCCCTCCAGTACGTGGAACGCTGCCAGCAACGCCTCAACGAGCTGGCCGAAAGCCACTTCAACCGGGGTATCTCCCTGTACACGGCTGAGGACTACCTTGCCGCCATCGAAGAAATGGACAAGGCCCTTGAGCTCAACCCCAATCACCGCGGAGCGCAGGAATACAAGCGCCGCGCGGAAGCCCGCCTTCAGGCTCTGAGGTCGTTACGGTGAGGGATCTCGTCCGTTTGCTTCGGCGCCACATGACGGTGGCCGACTTCATCCTGCTGCTCGCCCTCCTGGCAGGAAGCCTGGTGGCCATTCCCTTGGCGGGCGAAAAGTTTTCCCCTTCGTCCGAGGCTGTAGTCACCCTGGACGGCCGCCCGGTCTACGTGCTCAGCTTGGCGCAGAACGCCCGCGTTACCCTGGACGCCCCGCTCGGGCCCGTGGTGATTGAGGTACGAGAGGGCAAGGTGCGGGTGGTGGAGTCCTCCTGCCCCGACAAGTTCTGTGTGGCCAGCCGGCCCGTCACTCCCCTCGGGGGAGTGATCGTTTGCGCGCCGAACCGTCTGGTCATCCACGTTCACCGCCACCACGTGGGAGACCTCGATTGCGTAACCCAGTAGCCGGTGCAGAGCTCGCCTCGCAGGAGGCGATCGCTTCGACGGGGTCCGCGGTACGTGAGCCCTCGTTCGCGGCTTCTCCGAGCAGAGGGCCTGTGTCGGCACCCGGGGTTCGGGCCGAGCGCCGCGAATCTCCCGCAGGCCGAGCCCGGACGGTAGCTCTCCTCTCCCTGCTCGTCGCGGTCGGAAGCGTGCTTTCCCTTTTCGAATCCCTCCTGCCGAGGCCTTTGCCCTGGGCCAAGCCGGGCCTGGCGAATCTGGTCACGCTCGTCGCCCTGGACCGACTCGGCTTCGCGATGGCCTCCATGGTGGCCCTGGGGCGGGTTCTGGTCGCGGCGCTGCTCACAGGCTCCTTGGCGAATCTGCCCTTTGCCTTTTCCGTAGCAGGGGCCGTCCTTGCCTTGCTCGTTATGGGAGCAGTGGAGCGATGGGCGTCTCCGCCTTTTGGCGTGGTGGGCATCTCGCTCTTCGGCGCCGTGGCCCACGCCTGCGGCCAACTCATCGTAGCCTGGGCCCTGCTGGTTCGGAGCCAAGCAGTTCTGGCCCTCGTTCCAAGCTTCGGGTTGACGGCCGCGGCTGCCGGACTCGTGGTCGGCGTAGCGGCCTCGATCCTGCGCGAACCCCTCCACAAGCTCACACCGCCCTTGCTCACCTCGTGAGGCCGGCAATGGGAGGTCCAAGGAGACCATGCCGCGATCGATCCGGATCGAAGGAATTCTTAAGCCCGGAGGGCTGGCTGCACCGACGCACACGTCCGGACTGCGAAAGTTGTGATTTCGAGCTTCACAAGGCGGAGGCTTGAGGCGCGGAGAATTGCGGGCGGCTCGAGAGGGGGCGAAGCCTTGTTGACGGGGTCGGGCAGGCAGCTTACGCTGTGAGGTGCCAGCGTGCAAGCGATCGAATGGATTGCGGAGCAGCGCATTCGGGAGGCCATCGAGCAGGGGAAGCTCGATAATCTGCCGGGCTCGGGCAAGCCGATCCGGCTGGAAGTAGACTCTCATCTGCCTCCCGAACTGCGTCTGGCGTACACCATCCTCAGAAACGCGGGATTTGTCCCCCCGATTATTGAGCTGCGCCGGCGCATCGAGGACGAGGCCGAGGCCCTGGACTGCTACCTCGAGACCTGCCGCCGGTACGCTTCGCAGTATCTGGAAACGATTCGCGCGCTTGCCGCTCGCGCGGCGAGGCGGGGGGATCGCCGGCATCGGGAGGGAGAGAAGGCCGCCGCCCAGCTCGCCGCCCTCGTGCAGGCGTACCAGCTTTTCCGGGAGCGGTGCCGCGAAAACGTCCAGTTGCGCTTGGAGCGCATCGCTGCCTGCGTCGACCAGCTGCAGCGCGAGTGGCTGCGGGAGTCGAGCCGACGCGCCCCTCGTTTCGGCCTCGACCTGGGCCTCCTCTCCCACGACCCGCAGCAGACTCTCTTGCGCTTCGAGTCCGCTGTACCCGAACTCGAGCCTTGGATCTTGGAGCAGGTGTCCCCAGATATACCGGCTCAGCCGTAGGCCTGCGGCCTCACACCCGAGCGGGAGAAGGAGATGGAACCTCAGGGTCCCTTTTCCTCCGAGCTTGTTCGCCGCTTGAGATCTGCTCATCGAGTCGCCGCCCTCACGGGTGCGGGGATCAGTGCCGAGTCGGGGGTACCCACCTTTCGCGGTGAGGACGGCCTGTGGAAGCGTTTTCGACCGGAGGAGCTGGCCAATGTGGAGGCATTCCTGCGCAACCCATCGCTCGTTTGGGAATGGTACCAGTACCGGCGACGCATTATCCGTGAAGTGGAGCCCAATCCGGGCCACAAGGCCCTCGCGGACCTGGAGAAGCTGATCCCCGATTTCGTGGTGATCACCCAGAACGTCGACGGTCTTCACCAGCGCGCAGGCAGCCGCAGGGTGATCGAACTGCACGGCAACATCTTGCGTAACCGCTGCCTCGAGTGTGGCAAGCCGTATCTGGATCTCGAGGTGAACGAAGGCGAGGTCCCTCACTGCAGCTGCGGCGGCCTCGTCCGCCCGGACGTCGTGTGGTTCGGGGAGCTCCTCCCCCAGGAGGCCCTGACGCAGGCCTATCTCTACACCCGCACCAGCGACGTCTTCCTCACCATCGGCACCTCAGCCGTGGTTCAGCCCGCTGCTTCGCTCCCCCTGGAAGCGAAAAGCTACGGGGCGTACGTGGTGGAAATCAACACCGAGCCCACGCCCATCACGCCGTGGGTGGACGAGCACGTGCGAGGTCGGGCCGGCGAGATCCTGCCGAAACTCGTCGCCGAGCTTGCTCGTTCAAAGCGCGAAGGAACCGAGGCTGGTGAAGCGGAGGGCTAACCCCGCGGCCAAACGACCCATTCCAGAGCCCGATGGTGTCGAGAACGCGATCAGCAGTAGTTACAAGGCTCCTGGCCTGTCTTTCGCTGACGCTCCTGCTGACCAGCGCCTGCGCCTACTACAACACCTTCTACAACGCCAAGCAGTTCTACAAGAAGGGGGAAGACCAGCGCCTCAAGCGGCGGGCCGAAAAACCCACCCAGGCCGAGATCGAAGCCTATCGCAAGGCGGCCGAAAAGGCGGGGAAAGTCATCCAGAACTACCCCAAGAGCCGCTATGTGGACGACGCGATCCTCCTAATGGGAAAGGCATTCTATTGGCAGGAGCAGATCGGCTCGGCGCAGAGGAAGTTCGAAGAGCTTCTCACCTATTTCCCGGATAGCGAGCTGGCGCCCGAAGCGCGGTTGTGGCTGGCGCGCTGCCTCCTGGCCCAGAACGAATTTGCTCAGGCGGAGGAGACGCTAAACGCGCTGCTGGCCGAGAGCCGGACGCGGGGGCATGTGCGCGACGAAGCGTTCTATTATCTGGGGGAGCTCCAATACGCGCGTGGTCGCTACCGCGATGCCATCCAGGCCTACAGCCAGGCGGCGCGACGCATCTCGGACCCGGAGCTGAGGACGCGGTGCTTCTTCCGCCTCGGAGAATCCGCCACCCACGAGAGAGATTACGCGCTGGCCGCTGATAGCTACCGGAGGGCCGCCGCCTCTACCCGAACCGTGGAGCAACGATTCGACGCGCTGCTCAAGTACGGCCTATCCCTCAAGGAGCAGGGCAGGTACGATCAGGCCATCCGGGTCTTCGAGCGGATCCTTCGCGACGGGTCGATGAACCGTTTCTGGCCCGACGCCAAGTACCAGATCGCCGACGCGGCATACGCGAAAGGGGAAGTGGATTACGCCCTCCGCTGGCTGCAGAGCATCGTCCAGGAACACCCCCGAACGGATGCCGCCGCCAATGCCCACTTCCTCTTAGGCCGACTTTACCTCGAGCGCTACGCTGACTACAAAACCGCCAAGGACCACTTTGACCAGGTGCGCAGCGCCTCCTCCCGGGCGGAGGTTGTACCGCAAGCGGTGGCCCTTTCGCAGGACCTCGACCAGCTTTTGAGGTTGCGCGAACTGGTGTCGGAACAGGAAAAGCAGCTGGCGCGCGGCCGCCGGGGGATGGTCCAGGTGGGAGAGCGCCGCCGTTACCAGGAGGGCGAGCTCTGGTGGGTGCCCGATACCACCCTCTCGCGTCGCGACTCCCTCCTGATCTTCGCCCGCCTCGATACCCTCGTCCGCCGCGGGGTCGATCTCGACAGCGCCGCCTGGACCCTTATCCGACAGGATACGCTGCTGTACTGGATTTTCCCGCCGGACAGCATGGTCACCCTCTACCAGCGCTGGTCCCGTGACGATTCTGTCTGGGCGGCCATTGAAAGGATCCAGCAAGAGTGGGAACAGATGACGGTGGCCGAACGGCGCGCCCTTGCCGCTGCGCGCGCCGCTGCCCAACAAAAGCAACAGCAAGCGGTAATCGAGGCGGCCACGCCCGAAAACGTGGCCAAGAATAAATTGAAGCTTGGAGAGCTCTTCCTCTTCCGCTTCGGCAAGCCTGACACGGCGCTGGCTTACTACATGGACATCGTCCAGAAGTATCCGGACGCACCCGTGGCCCCCCAGGCCCTCTACTCCATCGCCTACATCCTGGAGACGATCCGGAAGGATACGGTGACGGCGGACTCCGTTCTCTCGCGATTGATCACGCGTTATCCCGAGAGTCCGCAGGCCAAGCAGGCCCGGCGCGAGCTGGGGCTGGCCGTGGCACCCAGCGGGCCCAACGGAGCGCGGGCTCTCTTCCTCAAGGCGGAGAGCCTGCTCTGGGACCGGGGCGATCCCCGAGCCGCGTTAGACTCCCTGGCAGAGCTGGTCGCCCGCTACCCCGACAACGAGCTGGCGCCGAAAGCCCTCTACGCGGCCGGCTGGATTTGCGAGAACGTGCTCGGCGCCAACGAACGAGCCGCTCAGATTTACCAGCTCCTCCTGGACCAGTACCCGAACACCCCCTACGCCAAGCGCGTCCGCCCCGTGATCGAAGAATTTCGCCATGCTCAGGAGCAGGCACGGCGTGCGGACCAAATGTCCCAGGCCGGCCAGCCCGCGGAAAAGGCCCCTGCGCCGAGGGAGCCGGCGAGGTCCACCTTTCCCGACACCGCCGAGGCGGTCCCCGCGCCTCCGACGGCCTCCTCGAGCTCCGTACCGCAGGTGGCGGAGCTCGTTGACGAGCCCCCCGAACCGATCGGCGGGGTCCAGGCGGTACAGGCCAATCTCCAGATCCCCCCACAGGCGCAAAACTCCGTCCTCCCGGGCACTGTGATCGTCGAGGTGCTTGTGGACGAGGTAGGGGCTGTGCGGGACGTGCGGTTCACTCCCCCGCTGCGAAACGAGGCGCTGGAGTTCGCCGCTCTTAGCGCCATCCGCAATACGCGGTGGAAACCGGCCACGTACCAAAATCAGCCCGTAGCCGCCTGGACCCAAATCGCTCTCGATTTCCTCAAAGCGCGACGCTGAGTCTATCCCGCAGCGTCCCCCTCCCGTCCGATCAGGCGAGGAGTCCCAGCTCCCTTAGCCCCGCTTGCAGGATCGCCGCCGAGTTGTGCAGAGCTCGCTCCTCCTCTGGGCTGAGCTTCACCTGGATGATCTCCTCGGCTCCGCGGGCGCTGACCACACAAGGCACGCTGAGCGCAACCTCTCGGAGTCCGTATTCGCCCTCCAATCTAACGGACACGGTCAGAACGGAACGCTCGTTGCGGAGAACGGATTGGGTGATTCGCACCAACGCAAGAGACACGGCGAACCACGTCGCCCCCTTGTAGTCGATGATGTGGTAGGCGGAGTTCCGGACAGCCTCGCTGAGGCGCTCCCGCATCCCCTCCCACCCTTCCGGGCAGCGGAAGCACTGGGGGCAGTACTGCTCAATGGGAATACCCGCCACGTGGGTCAGAGACCAGGCCAGCACCTCGCTGTCGCCGTGTTCCCCGAGGACGTACGCGTGCACGTTCTGCGGATTGATCCCGCAGTGGCTGCTGAGCAAGTAGCGAAAGCGGGCACTGTCCAGTACGGTGCCCGAACCAAACACGAGGTTGCGAGGCCAGCCCGTTCGCTCAAGCAAGACGTACGTCATAATGTCCACGGGATTGGTCACGACAATTACAGGAACGGGCCCGGGGCAGTGCTTGAGGAGAGCATCGGCGATGGAATCCATTACGGCTTCATTGGTTCGCAGGAGGTCCAGGCGCGTCTGCCCTGGCTTTTGCTTTGCCCCCGCTGTCACGACCACGAGATCGGCGTCGGCCAGATCAGCCATCTCCCCCGCCCGAACTCTCGCTGCCGGGACGAAGGCAAGTCCGTGCGCCAAGTCCATGGCCTGGCCCAGAGCCAGCTCGCGGTTCTGGTCCACGAGCACGATCTCTTCGCTCACCCCCGACTGCAGGAGCGCGTAGGCGTAGGTACTTCCCACGGCCCCCGCCCCAATCACCACCACGCGCCGAGCCATCGCCGTGGTCCTTCCTCCTAACCCTGCAAGCGCCAGGCGGACTCAGGTCAGGCTTGTTTCTCGAGTCTGGCGAGAAGCTCCCGCGCCACCTTTTCTCCGGACAGCAGCATTCCCCCGAAGATAGGACCCATCCGCGGTCCGCCGAAGGTGGCATTAGCCGCCATTCCGGCCACGTAGAGTCCGGGGAACACCTCCCGGGTGTTCTCGAGGGTGAGGGATTCGGCCCTGTCGGTCCACATCGATTTCTCGCCTTCGATGCCGCCCGAGGGGGTGTTCAGCCTTCCCGGCATCTTACGGCACACCACGCGCACCACTTCGGTATCGTGACCGGTGGCGTCGACGACGAAGCGCGCGTGAATGGCCAGCGGGTCCACGTGCAGCCCGGCGATCTCCACAGCAGACCAGTTGATCACCAGCCCGATCACCCGGTCGGGACGCATGACCACGTCCTCCACCGAAACGGCATTGAAGATCGTTGCCCCCGCCCGTACCGCGGCAGCGGTAAGCGTACTGATGGCTTCTACGGAGTCCGCCGTGTAGTAGTCGTCCCGATAGTGCCGGTAACGGATCCCGAAACGATCCAGCAGGTGCAGAGCACTTTTTTGAACAACGATCTCGTTGAACAGCATTCCCCCTCCCCACATGCCGCCACCCACTGCCAGCTTGCGCTCGAAGAGGGCTACGTGTCTTCCGGCTTCGGCCAGAAGCGCAGCCGCTACCAGCCCCGAAGGGCCACAGCCGGCAATGGCCACGTCCAGGTCCAGATTAGCCCTCAGCTTCTCGAAGAAGCGGTCCACAATGGCCTGCGTCACTACCCGTTCGTCGAGCTCCGCCATGCTGTCCTCCCCGTTCGGAACTTCTCAGAGACACCTGTCCGCTCCTGACTGGGGCGCGAGTTTCGCCCGCACGGTCTTCCCTCCTGCAGAGGATCGCACGTCCTTCTACCCGCAAGCCCGGGTATAGGTTTCGGAGGCGAGGATGGCAGAAAAGGAAGCCCCCAACGTTCCTTTCTGCCTTTGAATTCTGGAGCCGCTATGGCAAGTCCTGCAGGTGGTAGGGGAGGCCGACGCGACACCCCCCTCGGGACATGTCCCCTTCCCCTGCGAAAGGCCCGGGAGGGAACCCAGGGCTGAGGGTGGCGCTGCCGAGCTCCCAAGCCCGCGACCGGTAAAACCCCTTCAGCCTGCGAAGGACATTCGTCCGGCTGGGGCGGGGCACTCTGGGGACCGGGAGCCTACTTCACGACTGCCACCTTGCGGCAAGCGGAGAAGCTCCCCATCGTCAGTCGGCACACGTAGATCCCGCTGGGAAGGCCGGTGGAGTCGATGATCACTTCGTGGCGGCCCGACTGCTTGTGCCCTTGGTCCAGCGTCAACACCTCCTGGCCCCGCAGGTCGTACAGCTTGAGGGAGACCAGGCCCTCGCGGTGAACGTAATAGACAAGACGGCTCGTGGAATTGAAGGGATTGGGGTGGTTCTGGCCGAGCTCGAGGAAGCGGGGCGCCGCATCTCGGTCGTCCGCCACCTCGGAGGTCGCCCGGGAAACAAAGGTGGTGATGCTCGCAGGGGGCAGGGTCACCGAGAAACTCCCGTCCACCACCCGGAAGTCAGGGCCGCGGCTGCAGCTTTCCGTCTGGGAGGTCCTGAAGCTGGCGAACCCTTCCACCGTGCTCCCGACAAGGACAAAGGTTTGCTCGCGGGCATAGGGGCATTCATTGATCGCTATGATCACCAACCTGTTCCTGTCCGCGCTATCTGTATAGGCGGTGACGTAAACCCAGCGCTGCGGGATGTAGGTCGTGGCCAGCCTCACAAAACCTGGGCGCACGAAACGAGCGAACTGGGCCATTACGTGGCCGCGTTTGCTGACCCTACCCGTCCCGCCCTCGAGGATGGGACCATAGTAACGGACAATGTACCACCAGATGTAGGCGCTCATGCCCGCGTTCATACAATCGCTGATCTCCTTGGCCGTGCGCAGGACCCCCGTCCAGGTGGTGTCGAGATCCAGATGCTCCGTCATCCAGATCTCTTTGCCGAGCTTCTCAGCCAGCGGATACGGTTCAAGGCCGCCGCCGTAGATATGCCCGCCGATGATGTCCACGTTTTGCGCGGCGAGCGAATCGTTGAGAATCGCATCGGAGTAGGTCTTGTCGAAATGGTAGGACTCCGGAGCAATGATCCTCACCCCGATGGATCGACCGTGCTCGCGGAGGAAGCGGACCATCTCCTCGGGGCTCCAGTCGCAGGACTCGTACGTCACCTGAATGTCCGGCTCATTCTGGATGGAGATCGCATAGAGCGGCGCCCCATTCCTGGCCATGGAGTCAGCGAAAGCGCGCAAGTGGCGGGCGTAGTCAGCGTAGCACTCCGGTTTGAGCCTTCCCCCGACAATGCTGCCGTTCGTCTTCAGGCTTGGAGGCGGAGACCACGGGGTTGCGATGAGCTTCACCCCCATGGCGTAGGCCGCTCGCGCGGTGCGGTAGTTCAACGCGAATTGGGCTGGATCGCTCGGCACACGCAATCGCAGGATGCTCAGGCCAATCTGCCCCTCGTCCGTCCCAAAAGCGGCTTGAATGTCGGCCTGCGTCATGTCCGGCCGCCAGGGCAGGATGTTGGCGGCGCCAAATCCCCGAATGACCTGCCGGGTGCTGTCCAGGTAGATATAGGCGGTCGACGCGTTCAGATCGCCCAAAAGAGGCCCGCAGAAAAGAAGAACAACCCCTGTCCTACGCAGAAAGCTCGCCAACGATAGCCTGCAGGATCCCATTCGAATTCCTCCTCTGGCTGCCTCCCAGAAAATGGCTCGCGCAAACCCCGAGGGGAGAAATCAGGATAGCTATCCGGTTTCCTCCACCCACCGCCCAAAGGCGTCGAAACCCGGGAACCAACCTGCTTCCCGCACATCCGGCGGCCCGGCACCCCCTCTGTCCGGTTCCGCACGGGGCTGCTCCGCGGCCGCCTCGTCCGGATCCCAAACCGTCTTGTCGTCCGGGGCTCTTTGTCCCGCGCAGGCACGCCGCCGCATACCTGGGAGAAAGGCGCATGGGGCCGTCAGAAACAAAATCCAAGCGACACGCCAGCAAACGCCCGATACTCGTACCTGGAGCGAGAGTTGGCCTCTTGAGTTTCCTTCCGCCGCACGAAGAGGGGCGTGAGCGAGAGCCGCCACATGAGGCCGCCGTCCCTCCGTTGCCGTCGATAGCCCAGGACCACGGTCAGGACCTGGACTCCTTCGATCAACTCAGCGGACGTCGTCGGCGAAACGAGCGAGAAGAGCATCGCCGAGTACGAATAGTACAGACAGTACGTCACACCCATCCCGAGTTCCAGGTGCCCGGAAGAATCGCCGTCGCTCAGGTAGCTCAGGGAAAAGGGAAAAGCGGCCCCGAGATAGACCCTCGAAACCCCCACCCTCAAGGCCAGGTTTCGCATGATCCGGTAATCGAAATTCGCGGAAAGCCCAAGGCCTTCTCCACCCAGCTCCAAGTAGAGCGAGGCCCGTTTAAGTCTACCTCGCCAATCGTGCGCGTTCGGCCCAACGTCCGGACCCGGTAGCCCCGCTTTCAATAGTCCGGGCCACAGAGCCAAAGCGAGCAGCCATCCTCGCGTAGCCTTCGCCATGACCTGCACCCTCCTTCCTTCCTGACGCCCCTTCGCCACCGGGAGCGAGCTAAGCCGATCGGAAATAGCCGCCCCTCCGGGGCCATGGGTCTTACTGAGGCCTTTCACTCCGGCGCAGCGCAACCCGCCGAAGCCTGCAGCCGAAAGCCGGCACCCGGCGACTGCTCAGAGCGAAGCCCTGCGGACGGAGCAATAGCCATCCCATCTCGGAGCGGAATCCCGTCCCGCGCGGCATCCTCTGCCTGAGCCCGCGCATGCGCCGCATCCCCAACGCCCGCGAGCTCGACGTCGCCTCTGCCACCGGAGCCCCAAACCTCCAGGCTGGTGCCTGTACCGCCTGGCCATTTCTCCCATAGAGCGCAGAGAGAGGTTACCTCGGGGAGGCCCATCGTGGCCTTGCCGCGCGCTGAGCTGGCGCTCTTCGGTTCCGAAACCGCAGGCCTGTGATGCTTCAGCACCTACGCAGGGGCGGGTCTGGCAGGATCCTTCCCGATCTTACCTGATCACGGGCGGCCTTCGAGCGCGCGGATGGGTTGGTCTGTCCTGCCACACGAAGACTGGCGCTTGCGACCGCGCGGGCTCTGTTCCCGAGCTGCGGAGTCTGGGATGGCTCTCGGTCGCCTGGCAGTCGCGGACGCGCAGGTTCTCTGAATAGCCGTGGCGTGTGGTTCTGCGCGTACAGTCTTGCCCCACGAGGCCAGGCTCTTAGCTATCCGAACGGCCTCGGCGGCCGCCCGTGGCCACCGAAGCCAGAATCGAGATGCCGAGCAGGCCCGCCACGATCGCAAAGGAAACTGCAGGAGGGAAGAGATGAGCATGCGCCGGAATCCAGCCAGCCTGCTCGGCCACGTACTCTGCAATCATCTTAAGCCCGATGAACCCCAGAACGGCGCTGAGTCCGTAATGGAGGTAGGAGAACAGTTCCATGACCCCTGCCAGCAAAAAGTAAAGCGCCCGCAGACCCAAGATGGCGAACACGTTGGAGGAAAAGGCGATGAAGCGATCCTTGGTGATCCCAATGATCGCGGGGACACTGTCGAATGCGAACAACACGTCTGTGCTCTCGATCACCAGCAGGACGAGCATGAGCGGCGTGATGCACCACCGGTCATTCTCCCGAACGAAGAAACGCTGCCCGTACTGATTATGGTCGCCTTGACTCACTCTGAGGTACCGACGACCTAGCCGTAGTGCCACATTTCTATCGGGATGTACCTCCGCGCCATGGTCCCGCATGAGCTTATATGCCGAGTACAGGAGCAGGCCGCCGAACATCAGCATCACGAACTCGAATTGTTCGACCAGCGCGATGCCCCCCAGGATAAAGATGAGACGCATCAAGATCGCCCCCAGAATTCCCCAGAACAGCACCCGATACTGATGCATCAGCGGCACATGGAAGTAGCGAAAGATCACCGCGAACACAAACAGGTTGTCCATGGACAGGGACTTTTCCACCAGGAAGCCGGTTAGGAAGAGGAGGCCTGCGTGACTGCCCTGCCACCACCACAGAAAGCCGTTAAACGCCAGCCCCAGACCGATCCAGAAGATGCTGAACAGGGTCGATTCCCGGATGGAGGGTGTGTGTGCGCGGCGATGAAACACGAACAGGTCCAATAACAGCAGAAATACCACCAGTACCCCGAACGCACCCCAGTGCCACAGCCTAATCGTGGTAATCATCGGCTCTCTTCCTGTTGGCGGGTCATCCGTTCCGCAGCCGCGTTCTCACAGCCGCGCGGGCGTTGCAAACGAAGGTGATTAGTTAGCCGTGGAACAGGCCGGCTACCTGCTTGAACGCGCCTCCGCGCGCAACCTTTATGTTACGAAGTTAGGCCGATTCAGTCAATGGCCAAGGCGGAAAGAAGCCTGCCTTGCGCCTTCTATTGCCGTATTACCCGCACTCCTTCCTTGCCCCCTCGAGATGAGGCACGCACAGAGTGCGACCGGACGGGATCAGCCATCGAAGTGCTGGCTCGAGGCGACAGGATAAAACGGAATAGGCACGCATAGCTCACGCCGCGCAACGGCGGTGCCCCCCGCGTCTCGGCTTCAGCTGAGAGCTGCCCGGACGCAACGCACTCCACAGCACCGCCATGGACGCCACGCAGCGTGGTACACGGAACCGAATTCGTTGGGAGAGCCCGGAATGAGCCCCCTATCCCAGGCCTGGCTTGTTCGCTTTCTGCCCCCGATTCCAACTACCGTGTGTATGGGCTGACTCCGAGGCCCCGATCCGACATCTGAGGTGTTTGGCGGTTATGCTAAAGCCGAGTGGGCGGCAGCGTCCGGTACAGCGGTGCCGGTACAGCGGTGACGGCATGGCTTGTCTCTTGCTCCACCTTCTTGCATCGTACCTTTCCCGGCAACAACCACAACTCAGCGTTGAAACCCGGACCGAGCTTCGGATTTCCCCACAGCGCCGTCCAGGATTGAGCCGTGGTCACAAAGCAGCCTGGAGCTACCGTCGAGTTGCAAATGGTCGACCGACGGGTGCGCAGCGCTGCTCCGGCCGACGAGGTCACCACGAAGGGGGGCGTCGCCATCCGGCCTCACACCGGATGCCTTGACGGCCGATGTCCTTGAGGCCGGAGAGGGTGTCTACAGCGAGGGACCAGCCCACCCCGATCCTACGAGGGATACCATAGGGGCAACTCCCGTGGCACCAGTTGCCCTGCCCTTGGCGGCGATGACGGTATAGGCCCAGCACGGGCTCCGGGTCTTCATTCGGGCTGATCTGCTCAAGGGTGTCTCAGCTACCTTGACCCCTGTTTTCCGGCACGGCAAACATCCTCGGCAGTCCCAACGACGCTATCCCCTTGGCCGCTTTTCCTTGCTGTCCCACTTCGGCCGTGCCGTATTGCGGATTCAGGGGCGGCGTTCGTTCAGATCCTATCAGCCTGCTGTCCTGCGCGCATTCCGTGGGTCGGAGCCCGTTCCGACACCGACACGATTCAAGGGCCCCGACGTTCGACGCTCCGTCTCGGTCGCCCTAGGCTTGGGCGTGTTGCTACTGTTCCTGTGTTCGCCCACGCACCTGCGCTCATTATGCTTTGCGTATCCTCGTTCGGATCGAGTGCGTTGCAACCTTGAGCGTCCAGCTGAAACTCGAGGTGGAACAAACGATCTTTCAGTATCCTCGTTCGGATCGAGTGCGTTGCAACCAAGCGCTTCGACGAAGGCGCTTGAGCTGCAGAACTCCTTTCAGTATCCTCGTTCGGATCGAGTGCGTTGCAACTTCTTGTCCGTGCTT
>JAPDPT010000074.1 GCA_034506315.1 candidate division KSB1 bacterium
ATTCACCCGCTACAGATCGAGCCCATTCACAAAGCCTTCAGGCCGACGCCTGATCAGAGCGAGCGGGCGCGTCAGATCGTAGCCGCCTTGGAGGAGGCGGAGCGACGCGGCTCAGGGGTAGCTACCCTGGGAAGCAAGATGATCGATGCGCCGGTGGCCGCCCGCGCACGCAAGATCCTGCGCCTGGCGGAGGAAATGGGGTTGCTGGAAGAGGGAGCGCCATGAGGATGATCGAGAACGCCGTTGGTCGTCTGATTCCCGAGGAGATCGATGGCCGGAAGCTCCGGCCCTTCATGGGCGCCCGTGCCGATCAGGGGGGAGGGCGAAAGGCGGCGCCACCGATCCCCGCGGCTTCGAAGTACGGCAATAAGCTGCTCAAATCCCTCGACGAGGCCATCGATGCCTGCGGGCTGCGGGATGGCATGACCATCTCCTTCCACCACCACCTGCGGGACGGGGATTACGTGGTGAACATGGTGATGGAGCGTCTGGCCGCCCGTGGCCTTCGGGACCTTGTGCTGGCCCCCTCGGCGCTTTTCCCCTGCCACGAACCCCTCGTAGGCTATATCGAGAGCGGGGTGATCGACCATATCGAGGGCTCAATGAACGGGCCGGTGGGGCGAGCCTGTTCCCTGGGAAAGATGAAACACGTCTGCGTGCTCCGCTCCCACGGAGGACGGTACCGGGCCATACAGGATGGCGATCTGCACATCGATGTGGCCTTCATTGCCGCCCCCTGTGCCGACCCCCACGGAAACGCCAACGGGCTCTATGGGAAATCGGCTTGCGGGCCCCTCGGTTTCGCCCTTGCCGATTCCCTCTACGCGGACAAAGTCGTGGTTATTACCGACAATTTGGTTCCCTTCCCCTGCTACCCATGGAGTATTGAAGGCGGCAATGTGGACTACGTGGTCACCGTGGACTCGATCGGGGATCCGACGCGGATCGTGTCGGGCACAACCCAAATCACCCGCAGCCCCACACGACTTCTTATCGCCAAGTACGCGGCCCAGCTTGTGTATGAAAGCGGGATTATGCACGAGGAGGGATTCTCGTTCCAGGCGGGGGCAGGCGGGATCTCGCTGGCCTTCACCAAATTCCTTGCGGAGTACATGGAAAGAGACGGAATCGTCGCGGCCTTCGCCCGAGGAGGTTCGACCCAATATCTTGTCGAGATGCTGCGCAAGGGATTGGTCCGATACATACTGGACGGGCAGAGCTTCGATTTGGTCGGGGTGGAGTCCCTGAGGGACGACCCACGCCACATCGAGACCAATCCGTTTGTCTCGTACAATTACCACAGCAAGGGGTGCTTTGCCTCTATGGTCAAGGTGGCGGTGCTCGGCGCCACCGAGGTGGATCTGGACTTCAACGTCAATGTGAACACGCACTCGGACGGCTGGCTCCTGCACGGGATTGGCGGCTTCACGGACGCTGCCGATGCCCACATCACCATCATCACGGCCCCGCTGGTTCGAAGTCGCCTTCCCATTATTGTGGAGAAGGTTACCACAGTGACGGCCCCCGGCGAAATGATCGATGCCGTCGTTACCGAGCGTGGGATTGCCATCAACCCCCGGCGGCAGGACCTCCTCGATCGTCTCAAACGAAGCAAGCTGCCGATCGTGCCGATCGACCGGCTCTACAAGATGGCTCTGGACATCACTGGCCGGCCGGAAAAACCGCAGTTTACGGATCGCATCGTGGCCCTGATCGAATTCCGAGACGGGACAGTAATCGACGTGGTTCGCCAGCTGGTGCCCAGGGAGAGCTGACGAGAAGCTTCCCGCGGTCAACAATGTCGGCGGGGTACATTCCGTTTGACTATTAGCTCAGCTTGGGCTATATTGGGCCGTTCCTATAGAAGCGAGCGGAAAGTCAAGGGTTTAGGTTATTTGCCGTCACCCTTTCCGGGGTGGGCGAGAGCTGCGGAGTGTGGAGGATGCAACGACGCCTGCTGTATCGGACGCTTCTCGTGGTCGTGGTCGTAGTGGTTGCCCTCTACCAGCTTTACCCAACCGTGCGGGTGAGCGGTCTGGAAGGGAAGCTGGAGAGGCAATTGACGGAGCTTTCGCGGATCACGGGTGCCCCAGTTGCGGATCTCCGGAGTGCGCTGGCTACCGGAGAACTCGAAGGAAAGGTGCGTCGCCTCCTGGCCGATGAGCCAGGGACCCTCGACCGGGCAACCGCCCTTGTGCGCCAGATCATTCGTACCCACGAGGCGGTGGGAAGCCTTCAGGACAGGGCCATTAAGAAGGGGCTCGACCTTCAGGGTGGAACCTATCTGGTCTACGAAGTCGACATTCCGGGTCTGCTGGATCAGCTGGCGCACAACAAGGACGAGCGTTTCCAGGAGATCGTGCGCGCCTCGGTCGCCGAAATGCAAGCGACGGGTGGGGATTTCTTCGATATCCTGCGCCGGCGCTTTGATGAGAGCAACCTGCGCCTGAGCCGCTACTTCGGCAAGATGGGAGAATCAGACGACAAGATCATCAGCGATCTGCGGCGCGAGGCCGAGGACGCGGTGGACCGGACGCTGGAGAAACTACGCTACCGTATCGACCAGTTCGGCGTTTCCGAGCCGGCCATCCACAAGCAGGGGGCCCACCGGATCGTGGTGGAACTGGCTGGCGTGCATGATGTGGAGCGAGCCAAGCGGATCATTGGCACGACGGCTCTCCTCGAGTTTAAGCTGGAGAAGGATCCCCAGGTCGTGCAGGCCACCATCTCGGCCATTGACCGAACTCTACGTCGCATTCGCTCGGGGCAGGCGGACACCACCGCGCTGGCCAGGATTGACACGACGCAGCGCGCCAGTCGCAAGGCTGAGGAGGCCGAGGTCGACGTTTCGGAGCTCTTCGGGCAGGCGGCGGAGCAGGTAGGTGTTGACACGGGCCAGGTGGTGGTCGACCGCCAGACGTTCGAGGAGGCTCCCTTTTCCTCGCTGCTCCGCCAGCTTCCGGGCGTAACGGGGGAGATCGCCGTACCCGTTCAGAATATGAGGACTGTGGACCGGCTTCTGAAACTGCCCGAAATTCAGAATGCGATCCCTCGGGACGCAGAGTTCCTTTGGTCGAGCAAACCGATCCGCCTGGGTGGATCAGACTATTATCTGCTTTACCTGGTGAACCGGAATCCGGAGCTGGTTGGGAAGTACATTACGGCAGCCAATGTCCGGGTGGGGGCAGGCGAGTCCAGTTTGCGAGGAAACGAGCCGAGGGTTACCCTGACCCTCGACACCCAGGGCGCACGGATCTTTGCACGCGTGACCGGGGCCAACGTCGGGAAGAAGCTGGCGATCGTGCTTGATGGCCGGGTTGCCTCCGCCCCCGTGATTCGGGAGCGAATTCCAAGCGGAAACGCCCAGATCGATGGCCTCGACACAATGGAGGAGGCCAAGGACCTTGCGCTGGTGCTTCGGACCGGCGCCCTGCCCGCCCCTGTGGAGGTGATTGAGGAGCGTACGGTAGGTCCCTCCCTGGGACAGGACTCGATCGACAAGGGGCAGAAAGCGGCCATCGTAGGGGCGATCCTGGTTGTTCTCTTCATGGTGTTCTATTACCGCGGCTCCGGTCTCATTGCCGATTTTGCCCTGGCGCTCAACATAGTGCTCATCCTGGCGGCTCTGGCCGCTTTCCGAGCGACGCTGACCATGCCTGGGATCGCCGGAATCACGCTGACGATCGGTATGGCCGTCGATGCCAACGTGCTGATCTTTGAGCGCATCCGTGAGGAGCTGCGAACGGGGAAGACCGTACGCGCTGCTGTGGACGCCGGCTTTTCCCGTGCCTTCGTAACCATCCTTGATGCGAACGTAACCACCCTCCTGACGGCCCTGGTCCTCTATCAGTTTGGTACGGGGCCCATCCGGGGCTTTGCAGTGACGCTGTCTATCGGGCTGATCGCCAACATGTTCACGGCCGTATTCGTGGCGAGGGTTATCTACGACCACATCTTGGCCCGGAAGCCGGTTACAGCCAGTCTGAGCATCTGAGGAACTGACGACAAGGGAGCGAAGACGGGATGGAATTCCTTCGACAGCCTAACCTCGACTTCATCGGGGTCCGGAAATACATGTACGTGTTGTCGGCCTCTTTGATCGCCATTGGCGTAATTTCTCTGATTGTCCATCGGGGACCGAAGTACAGCATCGACTTCTTGGGCGGGACCGCGGTGCAGTTAAGGTTTGAGAAGCCGGTCCAAATTGGTTCTCTCCGCCAAGCTCTGGCCACCGTCGGGTTGGGACAGGCAGAGATCAAGCACTTCGGAGCCTCGAACGAGGTGCTGGTGCGCATGCCGGGCTCAGGTCAGAATCCGAGTCTGGTGAATGACGTGGTCGGGGCGATGTCCCGGGTCCTGGCGGATAATCCTGTGGAGGTGCGGAGAGTGGAGCGCGTGGGCCCGAAGATCGGGGGAGAACTGAGGCGCGCGGCCGTCTACGCGGTACTTATCTCCTTGGCGCTCTTGCTCATCTACATCTCCTGGCGATTCGAGTTTAAGTTTGCGGTGGGAGCGGTGGCGGCGCTCTTCCACGATGTGATGATTACCCTCGGGGTTTTCTCCCTGCTGGGTCAGGAGATCTCGCTCACCGTCTTGGCCGCCTTCCTGACTCTCGTCGGATATTCCTTGAACGACACGATCGTCGTCTACGACCGCATCCGCGAGAACCTCAAGATCTTTCGCCGGGATACGTTGGAATCGGTTATCAACAAGAGCGTTAATCAGGTGCTGTCGCGGACGATCATCACTTCGGGCACAACGTTTCTTGTCGTCCTCACACTGTTTTTCCTTGGCGGTGAGGTGATTCGGGGCTTTGCGCTGGCTTTACTGGTGGGTATCATCGTTGGGACGTATTCGTCCGTCTACGTGGCCAGTCCGATTGTGATCGAACTGGAACGCTGGGCTGAGGCGAGAAAGAGCGCTCAGCGTCGGCCCCGGCCAGCATGAGGTGACCCTCCTCATGACCGTGGCGGAATCGATAGAACGCGGGGTGATCATTTTGCGGATCACCGGGGATGTGCTTGGGGGCCCGGAGGCCCAGGAAATCAATGAACGTCTGCGGCACCATGTGCGGGCGGGTAACAAACACGTTGTGCTCGACGTCTCCGACGTGGGTGTGGTCAATAGCTCCGGTCTGGGCCTCCTGATCGCCGGCCTGACGATCGTGCGCAACGCGGGGGGTGAACTGCGCCTGGCCAACCCCTCGTCGCGATTGCGGAAGCTCCTCGAGGTGACCAAACTGGCGCACGTGTTCCCGGTGGATCCGAGCGTAGACGCAGCCCTGGCGCAGCTTGCCATCCCCTGAGCGAGGACTCGATACAGCGAAGCTCCGGGTATGCGCGTGCGTGCCCGGAGCGTTTTGTGTCCGGGCAAGGAGAGGAAACGGCATATGCCCGTCACCGTAGTGGTCGGTGCCCAATGGGGGGACGAGGGTAAGGGGAAGGTCGTGGACCTGCTGAGCGAGCGGTCCGACGTGGTCGCTCGCTACCAGGGTGGGGCCAATGCCGGCCACACCGTTGTGACCCAAGGCCGGCAACTTGTGCTCCATCTCGTCCCCGCGGGGATTCTCCATCCCGGCGTGACGTGTGTCATCGGCAATGGCGTCGTGGTCGATCCCTGGGCGCTGATCCGCGAGCTGGAGGAGCTGGAGGCGATGGGGATCGCGGTGGATGGTCGCCTCCTCGTAAGCCAGCAAGCTCATCTGGTGCTTCCCTACCACATCGAAATTGACCGCTTCCAGGAGGCGGTAGCGGAAGAACGGATCGGCACCACAGGGCGAGGGATTGGTCCTGCTTACGTCGACAAATACGCCCGATGCGGCGTTCGGGTGCAGGACCTGCGCGATCCCGAGGCCCTCCGCGAAGCGGTGCAGAGGCTTACCGCGGCGAAGAATCGACTACTGACCCAGGTATTCGGAGCCGCCCCCCTGGATCCCGAAAAGATCTGGGCGGACCTGCTTGCAACCCGGCCAAGGATCCTTCCCCTGATTGCGGACACGTCAGCCTTCCTGGCCCAGGCGATCGCGGGCGGAAAGCGCATCCTGGCCGAAGGGGCCCAGGGCACGCTCCTTGACGTGGACTTTGGGACCTATCCATTCGTGACCTCCTCCAGTCCGACCAGCGGTGGAGCATGCACGGGCCTGGGTATCGGTCCGACGTTCATTGACCGTGTGCTTGGGGTAGCCAAGGCCTACGTGACACGCGTAGGGAATGGCCCCTTGCCCACGGAGCTCACGGGAGAACTCGGCGAGGCCCTTCGCCGGTGGGGCGGGGAGTACGGGGCTACCACGGGGCGGCCGCGCCGCTGCGGATGGTTCGACGCCGTCGCGGCGCGCTACGCAGCTCGTGTCAACGGACTTGATGCGCTTCTTATCACCAAGCTGGACGTGCTGGACCAGCTCGAAACCATTCGCGTTTGTGTCGCCTACGAGGTGGACGGCGAGCGGCTGGAGACGTTTCCCGCAGATTGCGCCCTCTTAAGCCGCGCCCGTCCCGTCTACCGCGACTTTGCCGGCTGGAGGCGCAGCATCTGCGAAACCACGCGCTGGTCAGATCTTCCGCGCGAGGCTCAGCACTACGTCCGCGCTCTGGAAGAGCTCTGCGGTACGCCCATCGCCCTCCTATCGGTCGGTTCCGAGCGGGGTCGGACGATCATCCTCCGCGACGACCTGCTCCCGTAGCGGCAGCTGGATTGACTTACGGGTCTGTACCCGTGCACCGCGGCAGATGGAGAGAACCCCCTCTACCATCGCTTCAATTTCCATTGGTTGACAGCTACGTCGGCTTGGGACCGTGGCCGTTTCGCTCCCTGCCGATGGCTACACCAAAGGCCGCACTCCGCCGGTTAAGGAAGCTTGGGATCTACCGGGTGGTTGCGGTAGCCAACGCGGCCGTGCTCTACCGTGACCCTGCAGAAGCCGATGCAGAGCTCTTACGGTTACGCACGCAAGAGGCGGAGTCTCTGGCGGCAGTGGTCACAGTCTGTCCAGCGTTACCCGGGTGGGAGCGCGATCTCGAGAGGGCGCTGCAATCGGGTGCCGCGGGCGTTCGCCTTCTGCCATCCTATCACGGTTACAGCCTTCTCTCCGGCCTCGTTCGCCAGACCCTGGCTCTCTTGACAGACAACGGGGTCCCACTGGTGCTTCCCCTTCGGGTGGAAGACGAACGGCACCAGCATCCTGCCTGCACCGTGCCTGCGCTGACGCCGGACACGGTACTCCAGTGGCTTGGGTCGGTGAAGCCGCAGATCCCCATCGTCCTCCAGATGGGCCGCTTTGAGGAGTGGCGGAGGATTGCCCGGGAGCTGGGGAAGGATGCCCCCGTGTATTTCGATCTGTCCTTTGTGAACGGGCCAGATGGTGCGCTGGAAACGCTGGCCGATCTCGTCACACCCGCTCGACTCCTATTTGGGACGCGATTCCCTTTGCAATATCCGGAAGCTAAGCTGGAACAACTGGTCCTTGCCGATCTGGCGGAAGAGGACAAGCAGATGATTGGCCAGCGCAACGCCGAAGCCCTGTTCTTTCATCGGGGGGAGCAAGGGAGGTAGTGAAATCTCCACTGTATCCAGCGATCTGGGTTAGGTAACGCCGGATGTTTATTGACTCCCACGTGCATCTGGATGGGCTCACGGAGGCCTACTGGAGGTTGGCGGACTACTATGGAGTCCGAAAGCTTCTGGTGTCTCACTTAGGCATGGGGGAAGAGGATTTCAGTTATGACCCGGGCGAACACCAGGTAAGCCGCTGGAACAGCGCCGTGCTCCGTGCGTGCGCCGGGCGTCCAGGTAGGGTTGAGGGGATCTGCTACGCTAATCCGCGACATGGTGCTTCGGCCGTAGAGGAGGTTCGGCGGTGCCTCCGCGCAGGGATGATCGGCGTCAAGCTTTGGGTCAGCGTCCGCTTCGACGACGCGCGTGTCTACGGTGTGGTCCGGATTGCGGCCGCCGCGGGCGTACCGGTGCTGCTCCATGCGTGGAGGAAGAGTATCGGCCAGCTGGAGAATGAATCCACGCCGGATGAAGTGGCCCACCTCGCCAGACGCTTCCCGGAGGCGCGCTTCATCATGGCCCATTCGGGCGGCGACTGGTCGTACGGCTTGCGCGCCGTGGAATCGCTGAGCAGCGTATGGGTAGATGTTGCCTGTTCGGTCATTGACGAGGGGTTCCTCGAGACAGCCGTGGCGAGGCTGGGTCCCAAGCGTATTCTCTGGGGAACCGACGCCCCGGCCAGTGCCCTGCCGATCGCAGTTGGGAAGTTGCGCGCGGCCCAACTGCCCCGCTGGGTGAAAGCGCGCATTGCCTGGAAAAACGCCGCTGAGCTGTTCGCCCTGAGAGTATAGGGAATTCTGCCCAAGGCCATTCCCATTCGTCGCGCATCCCCGGAGGCAGGGGTATGGGGATCCGCAAATCCACGAAGGCATTGGTCTGGACCATCTGCCTTTTGGCGAACGCGCCGACGAGCGCTCAGGTGGTTCTCAACGAGGTGATGTTCGACCCGCTCGGCAATGAGGCCACCGACGAATTCGTGGAACTGGTCAATGTCGGATCCGACACGGTCGACCTGCACGGGTGGAAGTTAGGGGACCAGGACGAGCAGGATGCGCTTATTGACGCCGGCCACGGGTTGCGGGCAGCTCCGGGGCAGTTCATTCTGGTCCTTGACCCGAACTACTTCGAGGGCTCTCGTGTCTACGACTCTGTGATCCCTCCATCGGCTTTGGTGGTCACCATCGACGACGCCTCATTTGGGCGTAGCGGATTCTCTAACACCAGCCCTGAGACAGTCCTGCTGATATCGGCCAATGGCGATACGGTGTCCAGATACCGCTATAGCCTCGACAATGCCCCAGGTCATTCGGACGAGAAAATCGACCCCACTGCCGGCGACGGACCGGAGAATTGGGCTAATTCCCTTCGCGTAGGGGGAAGCCCCGGAGCCTGGAACTCCGTTGCCAGGACGAAAAGCCCCTGGACCGTGCACCTGCCGGGAGCCCTCTCGCTCGTGGCTGTTCCGGAACAGGAAGTCCTTGTGGAGCTCGTCGTGGAGGGCCCGTACCGTGAAACGGATACGTACATCCGCCTTGCTTTGTTCTGGGATCGGGATGATGACCGGCACCTGGACTCTGCAGAAGTAGTGCAAGAGACGTCGCTCCTCTTGCCAGCCTCCTCCCGGAGCGAGCGTGTGAGTCTGGCCTTTTGCCCTTGTTGTCCCGGCCTTTTCCTGCTGCGTGGAGCGATGCTCTCGCCGGTAGAGACGGTATCGGACGATTCTCTTTGCGTCCGGGTGGCAGCCCGCGTGGGCGACGTGCGCATCAATGAGATCTACTACCGACCGGAGTCTGGGCAGCCGGAGTGGGTCGAACTGGCAAATGTCAGCGACAGACCGGTGAATTTGGCCGGATGGCGTGTCAAGGACGCCACACCAGGAGCTGGTGCGGAGGTTCCAAACGCAGCTTCCTCCTGGCTCCTGGCCCCGGGTGGCCTTGCGGTGATCGCGGCCGACACGTCCGGGTGTGGCTTGGGCCGCCTTTGGCCTGGCCGCGTGTTCGTCCCTACCGGAGGATTTCCAAGCCTGAATAACAACGGGGATTCGGTAGTGGTGATCGACCCGGTGGGGAAGCGCATCGACGCTGTGGGCTACCTGCCTTCGTGGGGGGGAGGAGTGGGTGTTTCTCTGGAGCGAATTCGGGCCACAGGTCCATCCAACGAAAGGTCGAACTGGGCAAGCTGCAGGGCACCGTCCGGAGCCACGCCGGGAATGAGGAACTCTGTCGCGCCGCCCGACTCCGATCTTTCGGTAGCAGAAGTCCGGGCCATGGCTGGGTGTGTGGAGGAGCGGGCGAGAGTTGAGGTGCGCGTAGCGAATCACGGAACCGCGGAGATGCAAGGCGCAGTCCTCGGATTGCGCCTTTGGGAAGGGCTTCCCTGTATCGGGAGCGAACGCTACCTCAGCGTTCCCCTACCCGGCACATTGGCTCCTGGAGAGACTTCTGCCGTGATTGAGAGCTGGTTACCGGCTGCGCCTGGATGGACAAAACTTGAAGCGCGTCTGCTGCAGAAGGACCAGTTCGAGGCGAATGACTTTCGATCAGGCTTCGTGTACGTGTCGCCCTGCCCGGGCGCGCTGAGGATCAATGAGATCCAGTACGAGCCGCCCCAGGATGAGGCAGAATGGGTAGAGGTGGTAAACGTTTCGGCTGCACCTCTTTCCCTGGACGGTTGGTTCCTGGGGGATTCGCGTCAGCGCGTGCGGCTCGACTCGATTGGGCAGTGCATCGCTCCCGGTGGGTTCGGACTGATCGCGGCGAGCCGGATGTCGTCCCTACTACAGCCAGACGTCCCACTGTGGGTGCCCCGGGAGACCTGGCCCGCGCTGAACAACACGGGCGACGCAGTGGTGATTGTCTCACCTTCGGGAGCCGTTCTTGATAGCGTGTACTACCGGCCCTCCTGGCGACGCGGGGGCAGGGGCAGCCTTGAGCGACTGAGCACGACGGCCGATTCGCAGGATTCTTCCAATTGGGCCGCTTCCATCGATCCCTGCGGGTGTACACCGGGACGCGAGAACTCGGTGGCCCTGAGGCAGGTGGACCTGGCCGTCGTATCTTGCGAACCTGTGCGAGCGTATTGGCCGGAGAGCCGGAAGCTCCTGGTTGAGGTGAGGAATGTGGGTTTGAGTCCGGTTGCGGGAGGACGGATCTGGGCACGGTTGGGCGGCGGTCCCTTCGCCTCAGCCGAGGTTCCAGGGCTAGGGGTTGGGCAGTCAGCAAGGCTTACTCTGGAGCTGGACGCTCCCTCGCCGGGTGGCTGGCCGTTTGAGGTTCTGATCCAATGTTTGGGCGACGGTCGGGCGGAGAATGACACCTTGCGAGGACAGGCGTACCTTTCCCCGCCACGGAATGCCGTGGTTGTCAATGAGATCTACGCGCAAACGACCGCGGGCCAACACGAGTGGGTGGAGCTTGCGAATACTTCCGCCTGGGATCTTGACCTTCAGGGCTGGAAGCTGTGCGACAGCCGAGGGCGCCGCTACGCCGCCTCCGTGAGAGAGCCTTGCGTTCTCCGGGCGGGGGGATTGTGTCTGCTTGCGGAGGCTCCCGAGGTCACAGCCGAGTGGCCTGATCTGCCTGAATCAGCTGTTGCTTTTCCGACGCCATGGCCTAGTCTCAACGACACAGGGGACGAGCTGGTGCTACTGGATCCGAACGGCCTCGTTCAAGACAGTCTGGCCTATCGGGCCGAGTGGGGCCTCGCCCGCGGTTTCTCCTTGGAGAGGGTGTCGAAGCGGGCCGGAAGCAACGAAGGGGGCAACTGGCTTCGTTGTACGCTCCCGGAGGGCGCGACGCCGGGGAGGGAAAACAGCGTTTCTCGCACACATCCCGCCTCGGCAAACTGGCTCACCGTCGCGCCCGTTCCGTTCAGCCCGGACGGTGATGGCCGCGACGATTGGCTTTTCGTCGCCATTGATCTCCCGGTACCGACGGCCACCGTGCGCCTGGAGGTGTTTGATCTTCTCGGAAGGAGGGTGCGCACGCTGGCCGATGATCAGCCGTGCGGCCCTCAAAGGCTTTTCCTCTGGGATGGCCGTACAGACGCCGGTATGCTGTGTCGGACTGGCGCCTACATCGTGTCCTTGCGCTGGTGGACCGGTGACGGACGCTCCGGAACCGCCGTCTGCACCGTTGCCCTGGCGCGGCCCTGAGGGGGGGATAAACGGCTTGCTTTTTAAGGGGGGTGACGGTAAATTCCGTGCGCTCAAAGCGAAACCGGTGCCGTCTTCAGCGAGGTGAGGAGACTACATGGCAATCATGAACAAAATGCGGGAGCACATGGCGGTCATCCTGTTCATTGTGCTCCTCCTGTTCCTGGCCAGTATGACCATCGGTGGCTTGGTCGGGGGCGCGAACATTGTTGATATCATCTTTGGCAGGAACCCAAACGCCGTAGCCGAGGTCAATGGCAAGAACATCCCCTTCGAGAGCTTCTACAAAGCCTACCAGCAGGAGATCATCAATTACCGAGAACAGACCGGGAGGGAACCGGAAGGTCTGCAGCTCGAAAGTATCGAGGATCGGGTGTTCGAGGGCATCGTTCAGAACACCCTTCTCAGCGAGGTATTGCGGAAGAAGGGGCTGAAGGCCTACGACGAAGAAGTCGTCTTCGAGATCTTCAACAATCCCCCCGATATCTTGAGGCAGAACCCCGTGTTTCAGGACTCAACCGGTGCTTTTGACATCAATCGTTACCACCAGATCCTGAGGAATCCGGAGGCGGACTGGCGGCCGGTTGAGGACTATGTGCGTTCCACCCTCCCCCTGCGTAAGCTCCAGCGGGAGATCTTGTCGGCCGTCCGTGTGTCTGAGGAAGAGTTGAGGCAGGAGTTTGCACGCCGTAATGTGAAAGTGAGGGCTCGCTACGCCATTTTCGATGCGCAGGCCTACCTGAATCAAGTGGGTCCCATCTCCGACGAGGAGGTAGCCAAGTACTACGAGCAGCACAAGAAAGACTTTGAGGAGCCAGAGAAGCGGAAGATCCGCTACGTGCTGATTGAGAACAAACCTTCCCCCAATGACTCTGCGGAGACGCGCCGCTTTGCTCAGGAGCTCTTGGAGAGAATCCGCCAGGGAGAAGATTTTGCCGAGTTGGCCAAGGCGCATTCGGAGGATGAGGCCACTGCTGAAGCGGGAGGCGACCTGGGATTTTTCCCACGCGGGGCCATGGTGAAGCCCTTCGAGGAGGCAGCGTTTGGTGCCCAGCCGGGACAAGTTATTGGACCGGTGCAAAGCCCCTATGGCCTGCACCTGATCAAGGTTGAGGCGAAGCGCCGCGAAGGAGACAAAGAGGAGGTACAGGCCCGCCACATTCTTCTGAAGTTCCGACCTTCTGTCCAAACCACGGAAGGAGCGCGCTCGCGAGCGGAATATATAGCCACCCGCGCAAAGGAGGTCGGACTCCGGCAGGTCGCACAAGCCGAGAGCGTGCAGGTGCACGATTCAGGCTTTTTCATTGAGGGAAGCTACATACCCGGCATCGGCATGAACCGCCGGATCTCCAACTTCGTATTCCATAACCCCGAAGGTGCCGTCTCCGAAGTCTACGAGTTGGAGCGGGGATTCTATGTGGTCGAGGTGGCCGAGATTCAGAAGACGCGCATTCGCCCCCTGTCGGAAGTGAAGCCGCAAATTCAAAGCATCCTCCGGCAACAGAAGAGCGTCGAGCTGGCAGGAAACGCCTGCCGCGAGGCTTACGCCAAGATCCAACGGGGTGCCTCCCTTTACGAGGTGGTGGATGAACCTTCGCGGGTGAGGGAGCCTGAACCGTTTACCGCCAGGGGGCCCGTACCCGGACTGGGAACCGACAACAGTTTTCTCGGGGCTGTTTTCGCCCTTGCGCCCGGGGAGATCTCTCCACCTGTGAAGGGGAACCGTGGCTGGTTTTTGATCGAGCTCATAAGCCGTGATGAGTTCGACGAACAGGCCTACCGGCAGGCCCGGCCCCAGCTCTACAACGAGCTCCTGCAGCAGAAGAGGATGCGAGCGTATAGCGAATGGCTCGCCTCCCTAAAGGAGAGCGCGGAGATCAAGGACTATCGCTACTACTTTTTCCGCTGAGAAACTGGGGTTCTGCGGCTCAAGTACGGCCATTTCCTTCCGATAATAGCTGTGCAAGGTTAAGCCTCTGCTTCCCCTCCCGGTTTCGAGGTAGCACCTTGCGCTGAGAAACCCCCGATGCCCACCCCGTCGGGGGTTTCGCTTTTTGGGGGATTCGGCGTTAACCCTTGGGTCCTCGAGCACCGCTCCGTGCACCTGGCATTACCTAGCCGTTGCCTCGGATCAAATTTCGGACAAGGCACTACCGCCTGACGGCCGTGCGAAGGTGGAGTACGCGCTGCACGTTTTCGCGCAGCTCGCGTCCATTCCGGGGATGGACGAGGAGGTATCGTTGCGTGTAGCACGTCGTCCAGCACCCGCCGCAAATGCGGTATTCCGCCAGACGGCGTCGGTAGCTCTTCCCCTCCATAATCTCCACGAGCCGGGACTTCAGAACGTTACCCACGGGGCCCCCCCAGCAGAGGTGAACGTCCCCGTTCTCCATGAGGGTCAGCCGGGTGGACAGCAGCGCGTCGTCGACGAAGGGGCAAATGGGGAAGGCTCCCTTCTCAAGGAAGGGTACGATCCCGCGCAAGAAGCTCGGCAGGTTCAAGATGTGGGGACAGTCCACCAATCGCTCCACGACTTCCTGGAGCTGGGGGCTGGGACGAAGGCGCAATTCGTCGTCGTACCGGGTGGTCTCGGTGAGATGGTGATAAAGGCCGAGCGTCACCTTCCAGCCGAGGTCTGCCGCGCGCTGTACGATCTCAGGCACCTGAGACAGGTTGACCGCACTAAGAACCACGTTCACGTAGAGCAGCGAAGAAGATCTCCCTTTCCAGCTCGAGAGGAGAGCCATGTGCCGAAGCACTGTCTGGCTGAAGTCGGGAACTCCCCGCAGATTGTCCCCTACTGACCCGAGTCCGTCGAGGGAGGTCTGGATGTTTACGCCGAGCTCCAGAGCCAGACGTCCCACTCGCTCGATGGTCGATGTTCGGTTGTACAAGCCCGTCACCAGAGTGGTGGAGACCGCAAAGGTCTGAGCGGCCAGGGGAAGCATCTCGGGCAATTCAGGCACCAGGGTAGGCTCTCCGCCGCTCAGGAAGCCAATGTAGGCTCCGTACTCCTCCAGCCGGCTCAGAATCAGCCGGAAAGTGGGAAGGTCAAGGGTTGGTGGCTCCGTGGTCCGTTCGTAGACGCGGCATTGGCGGCAGCGCTGCGTGCAAAGGCGGGTCAGCCGGATCTCGGTGCTCGTATTCAGCGGGCGCTGCCAACAGGCGTTGGTCAGAGCTCGGCTCAGCGGGCGAAGCCT
>JAPDPT010000075.1 GCA_034506315.1 candidate division KSB1 bacterium
GCTTCGGAAAGAAGCACGGGTCGGGGTTCGCGCCTGAACCGTCCTACGGGTTGAGCCAAGGGGCCAGACACCGAAGCGAGGGGCCAGGTAGAGGCCATTGGGAGACCGGGACTCTATTGGACCGGGGCGGAATCGCATGCTGGATTTTCTTCTCGATCTGGACGAGCGCTTATTTGTCCTGCTGAATTCCCATCTCCATTGTTCCTTCCTCGATCACCTAATGCCGTTTGCGACCCGGTTGCAAAACTGGACCCTGCCCCTGGGCATCCTCTTTGTGGGTCTCCTCGCCTTCGGCCGTCGGCAGGGGCGATGGGCCGTGGCACTGGCCCTCCTTGCCGTCGCCGCCTCAGACCAGATAAGCAGCCACCTCCTGAAGAACCTGGTGGGACGCACACGGCCATGCCACGTCGTGGAACCCATAAGGCTCCTGGTAGCCTGTAGCGGCTCCTTCTCTTTTCCCTCCTCCCACGCCGCGAACATGGCAGCGGCCGCCACGGTCTTCGCTTTGATCTACCCGCACCTTACGGTGCCATGGTTTTTTTTCGCCCTGATGATTGGTTACTCGAGGATCTACGTTGGGGTGCATTACCCGCTCGACGTCTTCGGGGGCTGGATGGTCGGTTGGACTATCGGGTGGGCCGTGGTAAGAGCGTGGCGCGAAGCTCGGAGCCACCGACCCTGGCTACGAAGGTCTAGTACTCCCCCTTGAGCTTCTACCCCCTGCCTTTCAGACGAACAGATCGCGCTCGCCCATCCGGATCCGCTGCAGGTACTCTTCCGTGCGGGCCCGCAGCTTTGAATTGGGCAGTGAGTCGAGCTGTTGACGGATTGCTCGCCAGCCTACTTCCCGCGTTCGCTCGGAGGCATAGTCCTCGAGGTACTCTGCGAAGGTAAGAATCGCGTTGGGGGCGCAAAATTGCTGGATCAGCCCCGGCTTCGCCAGATCCATGAAATCCTGGCCCGTCCTTCCGAGCCGGTAACAGGCTGTGCAGAAGCTCGGGATGTAGCCCATTCGGCAGATTTCGTAGATCACCTCGTCCAGGCTCCGGTGGTCGCCCAGAGAAAACTGGGATCCGGCGGGGACAGCATCCCCTTCAGCCTTTCGGTAAGCCCCAGGGGCTGTGCGTGAACCTGCGGAGATCTGAGACACACCGAGCGAGAAGAGCTCGTTTCGCAGTTCCGCCCGCTCTCGCGTGGTGAGAATGATTCCGGTATAGGGAACGGCAAGGCGCAGCACGGCGACAAGCTTCTTGAAGTCGAGATCCGAGACCGGATAGGGCACATGTTCGGCGAGCGGGGCATTCTCAGCCGGTTCGATGCGGGGAACGGAGATCGTATGGGGGCCTACGCCGTATTCTCGTTCCAGATACTGCGCGTGCATCAGGGTGGCCAAAACCTCGTAGCGATAGTCGTAAAGGCCGTACAACACCCCCAGGCCCACGTCGTCGATTCCCGCCTCCTGGGCACGATTCATTGCGGTGAGATGCCAGGCGAAATCCCGCTTGGGGCCCGAGGGGTGGACACGCTCGTACGTCCCACGATGGTAGGTCTCCTGGAACAGCTGGTAGGTCCCAATGCCGGAGGCTTTCAGCCGACGGAAGTCCTCAAGGCTCATGGCCGCCGCGTTCACGTTGAGGCGCCGGATCTCGCCCCTGCCGTTGCGTGTGCTGTAAACCGTCGCGATGGCCTGCTCGAGGTAGTCGATCCCCGTCTTGCGCGGGTGCTCCGAGCTGACCAGCAGGAGCCGCTTGTGCCCCTTGGACTCCAGGATGGATACTTCCTCTCGGATTTCTTCGAGGCTGAGCGTGCGCCGCGGCAGGGAGCGGTTGTCCCTGCGGAAGGCGCAGTACAGGCAATTGTTCACGCACTCGTTGGAGACGTACAACGGGGCAAACAGCACGAGCCTTCGCCCGTAAATCGCCTCCTTGACCTCGCGCGCCTTCGCGAAAATCTTCTCCAGATCGTCCGGCTCGCTAACGTTAAGCAGGCTGGCGGTGTCCTCAAGGGACAGCCCCTTGAGCTCCCCAGCTTTGGCCAGGATCTCATCGACTCTGGATGACTCGGGCACGCGCGTTGAGTCGAGGATCGCGTGGATCCGCGCCTCGTCGATGATCCGCTCGGCCTCTTTTTCCCAATCCCTTTCCATCGCAAATCTCCGGGGAGGCCAATCCGCCTGGGCGGCTCCGCCCCCTGCCCAGCAACCCGTTCGTACCGCCCGGGCGGGGTCGCTCGCCCTGGCTTGCCGGGCTGCGCAGGCCTTCACACTGCCTCCGTCGCGTACAGGGGTTTGGGCGTGTAGTGTGTGTGCAGTAGCTCGTGCGCCCTATGGCTATTGGGTCTACCGAGGAATTCTCGGTAGAGTTCCTGGACAACCGGGTTCTCGTGCGACTTGCGCAGCGGCAGGCGGCGATCCGCTTCGTAGATCGCCTGGGCTCGTTTTTGACGGATCTCGGGCGTTGTCGGGTACGGTTGACCGCCACCGCTCAGGCACCCCCCAGGGCACGCCATGATCTCGATGAAGTGATAGTTGGCTTCCCCTGCCACAATCTTGTCCATAAGGCGCCGTGCGTTTGCCAGCCCATGGGCTACGGCGGCACGCACCTGCACCCCGTCCAGGGAAATCTCCGCTTCCCGAATGCCCTCCATGCCCCGCACCGGGGAGATCTCGAGCTGCTCCAGTTTCTTCCCGGAGACCACCTCGTAGACGGTCCGGAGCGCAGCCTCCATGACCCCGCCCGTCACACCAAAGATCACCCCAGCGCCGGTGGAGATCCCCAGCGGCAAATCGAAATCCTCGGGCTCCAGTTTCGAAAGATCAATGCCTGCCTCTTTCATCATGCGCGCAGCTTCGCGGGTGGTGAGCACAGCGTCCACGTCCTGGAAGCCGCTATCCCGCATCTCGGGACGGGCGGCCTCGGCTTTCTTCGCCGTACACGGCATCACGGAGACCACGAAGATCTTGCTGGGGTCAATCCCTGCTTTCTGGGCGTAGTAGGTTTTCGCGAGGGCTCCGAACATCTGCTGGGGCGACTTGCAGGTGGAGAGATGGGGAAGCAGGCTGGGATAGAAGTGCTCGATGAAATTGATCCATCCTGGGCTGCAGGAGGTGAGCATGGGCAGGACGCCTCCATTCTGCAAGCGGTCGATTAGCTCGTGCCCCTCCTCCATGATGGTGAGATCTGCCGTGAAGTCGGTATCGAACACTTTGTCGAAACCCAGGCGCCGGAGTGCAGCGACCATCTGCCCTGTGACCAGCGAGCCGGGGGGCAGTCCGAACTCCTCGCCAATGGCGGCGCGGACCGCCGGCGCCGTCTGGACCACAACGTGCATTTCCGGATCTTCCAGGGCCCGCCAAACACGCTCCACGTGACTGATTTCGAACAGCGCGCCCACAGGGCAGCGATCGATGCATTGCCCGCAGAACACGCAGCCGACCTCCGGGAGGCTCCGGCTGAAGGGGGTGTCGATCCACGCGTCGTAGCCCCGACCTTGTACCGCGATCGCCCCTACCGATTGGATCAGCTCGCAAACCTGCACGCAACGCCGGCAGAGAACACATTTGGATGGATCTCTCCCCACGGCGCCCGACGACAGGTCCGGGTTCCCCGGGCGTTGACGATAGGCAAAGGGGATCTCTCCGCACTGCAAGCGCGCCGCCAGAGCCTGCAGCTCGCAGGTCCCATTTCGAACGCACTCGTTGCATTTTTGCGGGTGCCGCGAGAGAATGAGCTCCAGCGCCACCTGCCGCGCCTCCCGCACCGCCGGGGTAAACGTCCGGATGCGCATGCCGTCACGAACGGTCGTGTTGCAGGCCGTCTTGAGCAGCGGTTCGCCCTCAATCTCCACCGCGCAGATCCGGCACGCACCGATGGCCGGCAGATCTGGGTGGTAGCACAGCGTCGGGACTTCAACCCGCGCCAGACGAGCCGCCTCAAGAACCGTAGCGTTGTCCGGAACCTGAACCTCAGTGCCGTTGATGATGACCGTTGCCATGTTCTCCCCTTGCGTACTGTTGATCCCGTCCGTCAAAACAGATTGTAGGTCAGGCCGATGGCCAGCTGTTGTTTGACCTGCGTGCGCAACGTGACGTCCTTGTCGTAGAGCACGTTTACCGTCAGGTTTACAGCCACGTATTTGGCCACCTGCGCGGTCACGACGTTGTCCCACTGCACATCGACGACGTCGATGTGGGCGAAATTGGAGAAAAGGCGCAACCGGCCGTCGTAGACGAGGGTCTTCCCCAGCTTCGCCCGCCAGCTTGATGTGGACTGCACACCCGCCTCTATCTTGTACCGCTCCACCTCCGGCGTCTTGGGATTGTCCGCGTACATCGGGTAGCGCCGGGTGAAGGTCTCCTGCAACCCAATTCCTACCCGGCTACGAAACCCCGCCCTTGTCGTCAGATTGATGCCCGCCGTCTGGCTCAGATAGAGCGGATCTCGGAAGGCGGATCGACGTTCCGGGGGTTTCTTCCGATAATCGTAGCCGGTTGCAAATTGGGTGCGCAGCCCCGCTCCGAGGAACGGGTTGATCGCCTCGCCCAGCCGGTAGCTTAGCGCCGTGTCCACATCGATTTGGTCTGTGCTGTTGCGCAGCTCGCCGTTGCCGAACTGGGTCTGGCCGAAGGCGAACTTCCCGGTAAGCTGCCATTGTACTCTTTCCCCCTTCCGCTCAAAGTCCGAATTGAGCTGGGCTACGTAGGAGAGGGCGTCCTCCCCTCCCGCCGCCCAGTCCTTGTACTGGAGCTGCGTAATGTTCAGGGCGGCCACCACGGACTTTTTCACGGAAGGCGCCTGGGCCTTTTCGGTCTCTGCGACGCCGTCGGCGGTCGCCAGCGCAAGTGTACTCAGGATCGCACACAACGAGAGATTCACCTTCCGCGTCATCCTCCTTCCCCGCGACTCGAAGGGGCCACCTCATGGTTCGGTAGTCGGCGGCTGTCGCACCGTTCGTCCCGAGGGGCGCAAAGCGGTCCGTCAGGCCGCTACCTCCGCCCTCATTCGGCACACACCAGCGCGACAGGTGTGAGACTCAGCGTGCTCCCGGAAAATCTCCTCAAACCGCTGGAGGGCGCCAAGGATGGGGGTCGGCGCCGCCTGCCCGAGGCCACAGAAGGCCGCCCTCTTCATGTTCACGGAGAGGCGACGGATTAGGTCAATGTCTCTCGGGTCGCCTTGGCCTGAGGTTAGCCGGTGAAGGATCTCCAGGAGCCGGCCGGTTCCCTCGCGGCAGAGCGTGCACTTGCCGCAGGATTCGTGGTTGAAGAACTCCACGAAGTTCTGGACGAGATCGACCACGCAGTTGCTGTCGTCGACCACGAGAAGGGCTCCGGATCCCAGCCCTGAACCGACCTGGCGCAACGTGTCGTAGGCCATGGGTACGTCGAGCTCGCCTGCGGCAAGAATCCCGCCTGTGGTGCCTCCTGTCTGGGCGAACAGGAATCCCCGGCCCCTCGGTATCCCGTGCCCGATGTCAAAGATCACCTCCCGCAGGGTGATTCCCATGGGCACTTCAATGAGTCCGGGCGAGACGATATTGCCCACCAGTGTGAAGACTTTGGTGCCTGGACACGTAGGCGTGCCGAACTGCCGATACCACGAAGCCCCATTCTTTACGATGAGCGGGATATTGGCAAGCGTCTCGACGTTGTTGACTACGGTCGGCATTCCCCATAGCCCGGCTTGCGGCGGGAACGGAGGTTTGTTGCGGGGTTCCCCCCGCTTTCCTTCCATGGACTCGAGCAGGGCGGTCTCCTCCCCGCAGATATAGGCCCCTGCTCCCTCGCGCACCTCGACGTCGAAGTCGAAACCCGAGCCCAGGATGTTCCGGCCCAAGAGCCCCTTGCTGCGCGCCTGATCAATGGCCTTGCGCATCCGGGCAATGGACATCCGGTACTCACCACGGATGTAGACGTAGCCTTTCGTGGCCCCCACCGCGTAGCCTGCCAGGAGCATCCCTTCCAGCACGCTGTGAGGATCGCCTTCCAGGATGAGGCGATCTTTGAACGTCCCGGGCTCGCCCTCATCCGCGTTGCAGACGATGTACTTCTGGGGGGCCTTTTCCCGCGCCGCGAACGACCACTTCACACCGGTCGGGAAACCGGCACCGCCCCGACCCTGGATGCCGGAGGCCTTCACCGTCTCAAGCACCTGCTCGGGGCTCAGGGATGTGAGGGCGCGGGCCGCCGCCTCGTAGCCTTCGTGGGCGATGTAATCCTCGATGCTTTCCGGGTCGATCAGGCCAACGTTCCGCAGGACAAGGCGCACCTGTTTCTCGACGCGACGGGCGCGGGTGTCGAAGGGACCGATCCTCACGTCGCGCACCACGAGGCCTTCGACCACGCGATTCTCCTGGAGGTGCTCCCGAACGATCTGCGGGATGTTGTCGACCGTAACGTCTCCGTAGACGACCCCATCGGGGTACACGATCAGAAGCACCCCATGTTCGTGGTGGCCCACGGTCCCCGTTTCCACCACACGAACCGTGTCGGTCAGATTGGAGAGCGCCAAGGCTTTGTCCAGAGCCGCCTTTACTCGTTCCGCGCCCTTGGAGAGGGTGTAGGGATCGATCGGGATGAGAAGATGCCTCTTAGGACCACGCATGCTCATTCCTTTCCCTTGTCCTGTAATCTTCGAGAATCGCCATTGCCTTCTGGGGGGTAAGGTTGCCGTAGACGTCGTCTCCCACCATCATCGCGGGGGCAACTGCGCAGAGTCCCAGGCAGCTTGTCAGCTCCAGGGTGAACAGGCCGTCCGGGGTTGTCTCGCCCGGCTGTACCCCGAGGTACTCCACGATAGCCTCCAGGACACGCCGGGCGCCGCGCACGTGGCAGGGCGCGTTCTTGCAGAAGAAGATCCGGTATCGACCCTTGGGACGCGTGGTGAGAAGCGTGTAGAAGGTGGCCACCCCGTAGATCTTGCTCAGCGGCAGCCCCGTCTCGGCAGCCACCTTGGTCAATACCTCCTGGCTCAAACAACCGTGGGTTTCCTGCATCCTCTTCAGAAGCTCAATCAGCGAAGCCCGGGGCTCCGCTCCGGACCCCTGTATTGCGTCCTCGGAAACCGCCATGCGTTCCTCCCGACGTATTCCATACCCGCGCGATCTTCTTCCCGAGGCGGTCCATGCCGCCTCACCCGAAACATGGGCGCACGATTACCCAAGCTGTGCAGGGGAAGTTGTTGCAAACCCCCGTGTGGGTGATCTCCGGGAGGGATCGGCCCACACGTCCCATGCAGAGCCGACGTCCCCCGCAACGCAGCTTAACACCAACTACCTACGATGAAAGGCCTACGCCGCGACGGCCGCTTCCCCCATCATCAACAAGTGCTGGGCGACGACCCTGCCCTTCACGAGGTGGTCCACGACGATCCGCTCTGCGGTTTCGGCGTCGACCCGGGCGTAGACCACGCGCTGCCCCTCGGTCTCCACCGTCACGAGGGGCTCTTCCGAGCAGAGGCCCTGGCATCCGGTGGGGAAAAGAACCACGTCCTCCACCCCCTCCCTCTCGATGGCCCGCAGCAGGGCGGCAAACGTCTCGCGCGCCCCCGCGGCCAGGCCACAGGACCCCATCCCGATGGTGATCTTCACACGCTTGCTGGCATCCTGCGCGGATCGGTCCTTCCGCACAGCTTCGCGAAGTTCTCTAAACTTCGATGTTTCCTTCATTGGACTTCACCTCCGTGTGTTCCGGCGTGTCCACGACGCACTGTGGATCCGTGATGATGTCTTAGGTATCGGCCTGCTTCCGTTCATCCTGAGATAGGGTCTTTTCGGACAGGGCGATCTCTCCCCGTGGGCGAGGATGCCCCTCAGCCCTTCCGGCCGAAGTGCGTGATCAAGGACTCGATAATCACCGACATGTTCAATCGCGCCGATCCTTCGACCAGAACCGTGTCGCCCTCGTGTACAAGATGGCGCAAGAGCTCCGTGGCCTCCTCGAGGGACTGCAGCCACAGAACGGCTTTCTGCGGGGACGCCCCGGAGGTGGCTCCCTCTGCGATCGGCCTTGCCCCCTCTCCCACGCACACGATAACGTCGATGGGCATCTTTGACAGATACTGCCCGGCGGCGCGGTGTCGCTCCTCGACATTCTCTCCCAAGTCGCCCATCTCCCCTAATACCATCACCAGCCGCCGGGAATAAGGGGCGAAGTTCACCAGAGTGGCCGAAGTCTTGATGAGGGACTGGGGATTGGCGTCGTATGTATCGTCGATCACCCTCACCTTGCCGAGCTCGAGCAGGCGACCGCGTCCAGGAGGAAGGGAAAAGCCTTCTCCCTCAAGGGCGGCCCGGATGTGATCCGATGAGACCCGCAACCACTGGGCTGCTGCCACTGCTGCGAGGGCATTGTACACATCGCCCAGGCTGTAGATCCTCATGTGGAGCGGGATGTCCGGTCCGAGCTCGCTGCGTACCATGAACTCCGTTCCCTCCGGTCCGAGATGCCGGATCTGATCAGCGCGCACGTCGGCTCCACGGGATACCCCAAACTTCAGCACCTGCACACCGCGCTCTGTGGCCAGTCTTTCCATTCGGGAAGTGAACTCGTTCTCCTTGTTGAGCACGGCCACACCGCCCTCAGCGATCGCCCGCACCACCTCTCCTTTCGCCTCAACCACCTGCTCCACTCCGCCCAGACGTCCGGTGTGCACCTCACCGACATTCGTGACAATCCCGATGGTCGGGCGAACTAACTCGGCCGCACGGCGCACCTCGTCCCGGCTCACCGCTCCGATCTTCACAATCGCTGCCTGGTAAGGAGCCGCCAGATACAAGAAGTAGCGGGCAATGCAGCTGGCCTCCACGCACTCGTAGGGGGTCGATAGGACCTTGCCCACTCGGCTCAGGATGTTGGTGAGCATCAGCTTGGTGGTGGTTTTCCCGCTGCTGCCCGTGACCGCGATGACCGGGCCGTCAAACATCTGCCGGCGCCGAATAGCTTCGGCCCACACGTCTTCCTGGGCAAACGGCTGCGCCTTCATGGCTCTCCTCGCCCTCACCCTGGTGCTTTTTTCGACACCGCCGGAGCGAGCCGATCGAACTTCGGCTCACCTGCGTTCCTCGCCCCTCAAGCGCAACTAATATACGAAACTCGGCGCCGTCCAGCCCATGCTGCCCGAGAAGGGGCACGCCACCCGTCCGTCGCGACGTCCCGGCAGCCCCGCCTCTGACAAAGAACATGCCGATTCCCGATCCCCAGTATGGAGCGCACTCCCCCCGGGGGGAGTGGACCGGGAGGCTGTCAACTTTCGTGCCAGCCCGCCCACTAGGGAGGTGCAGCAGCCCGCCTCCTCAAGCTTGCGGAGCGAGGCTTGGCGAGCGACGAAGGCGCAACCTCCGTCGCAGGCCGGGAAGCGCCCCCACCAACTGTGGCGATGTTCCACACCTGGGTTTTTCCCACCATTGAGCACGTGGGCGTTACCCGGGGAATACGCGCCGAAGGTAGCGCTCCACCGAACCGCTCGTTCCTCCGCAAAGGCCGCGCCCTGGCGGAAAAAGAACGGGGCTGGCAACTCTCAGGCTGCCAGCCCCATCCGCGAAGGAAGGAGGGTAACCACGGGAGTCCAGGAGGGAGGTTCGCCACAATCGCTCTGGCGTCTTACAATCCGCGTGCCAATGGAGGGGGGTAAGGCGGGGCTTCTTTCGCTCCCGTCAGGCACGACGGAAAGTATCAACCAGGCGCTAACCCCCCCGCGAAGCCGTAGGCCGCAGACTCCTGGTGCAAATCTCCACGAAGCAGCGGGGCTCTCCTTCAACTTCTTGATCCACCGAGCATTGCCCTATGTGGAATCTTCCCACACCGACCCTTGCTCTTGCCCGCGCTCCCCCTGGAGTGACTGCCCCCAGCGCGATCCAGCGAGACCGTCGTGCGCATGAGGGTCCAGTTCGGAGTGCACGACCCTGGAAGAACGTTAGGCGCTGGGCTTGAAAGAACGATTCGGCCAGCGGCACCGCTTGCTCCCTTAGGTGGAGAGCCGCAGCCTTAGGGCTTCTGCTCCCCCACCTCGCAGTGAAACGAGCGTCAGAATTGGACGGGAAACAGGAGTACCCCCCGGCCCAAAGCGCACAGGTCGCTACCCGTGCTGGAAGCGCACACCGAATCCCCCCTGCGGATTACGCCAGTCAATCGCTCCTTCGGTGCAGGCGATCCAGCAGGTCCCGCACTCGAGGCAGTTCTCGAAATTCACAAGGATCTTCCCGGAACCTTCTTCCAGGCTGTAGACTTTCGCGGGACAGATGGACAGGCAGATCCTCTCAATGTGACAGCCCCGACAGATCTCCTGGTCCACCCGAATATGGCTCTCGTTCGCGTGGCGGTACTGGACGCGGTAGAGCTTGTCCTCGATTGTGCTTAGCAATCCCGACTCTGCGATCATCCTTGAGTCCTCCGTACCTGGCCTCTTCTCAGATTACGTGGCGTTGCAGCCCCCAGGCGGCGCGAAGCAGTTTCAGCAGGCCGATTCTCCTCCGGATCTCGGCCATGAGCTCGGAGCGCACTTCCTCTTTCGGCCTTCCTGACACCTCGAAATACCGGGCCAGCAGGTCGGCGAAGACTCCGGGGTACTCGCGTAGGAGCTGCGGATGGTCCATCAGGTAGCGGACGGCATTCTGGTAGCGTCGCAGATCGCGGAACACAAAGCTCGAGCGCAAGCGACCGAGGTAGCTGGAGAGCGCCTGTCGGGAAAAGTCACCCTTCTCTTTGGCCTCGATCACCGCCTCACCCGCTGCGCGACCGCTGGCCATGGCCAGGTTGGTGCCTTCGTGGAAGAGCGAGGTGTTGACCAAACCCGCCGCGTCCCCCACCAAGATGAGCCCGTCCGTCACCAATTGGGGCAGATGGCGGAAGCCTGCCTCCGGGATCATGTGGGACATATATTCAACCGTCTCGCCTCCGCGGATCAAGGGGCGTACGGCCGGATGGGATTTCAACCCCTCCAGAAGCTCGTTCGGGTTGGGGATCGGCCGCCGACGATGGAGTTCAGCGATCGAAACGCCCACGCCGATGGACAGGGTCTGACCATTCGTGTAGAGAAAGCCGGAACCCACCATACCCTTGGTGGCCGCCCCGAAGTACTCAATCGCCACTCCCTCATCCCCCTGCAGGTGGAAGCGATCCTCCAGTACCTCTCGGGGCAGGGCGATCACCTCTTTGACGGCTGTAGCCCGATGTTCTGGCTGCGGGTTTTTCCAGAGACCAGCCTTGCGGGCCAAGAGGGAGTTCGCCCCCTCCGCGCAGATCACGACGTCGGCGTACAGCTCATCGTATTCGCCCGGCCTTTCCCCCCTCGCCTTGATCCCGACCACCTTCCCGTCTGACCAGACAAAGTCGTCAACCACGACACCGGTGAAGAGCTCGGCGCCTGCCTCCTCTGCCTTCGAGGCGAACCAGCGGTCAAACCGCGCGCGGGACACCGTGAAAGCGTAATTGAAAGGGGCCTGATTGTAGCGCTCGCAACGGAATTCGAAGGCCATTTCGGCCTCCTCACTGAGCAGGCTGAAGCGCCTCGTTACAATGTGGCGCTCCAGAGGGGCCTCCTCCAGAAAACCAGGCACCAGCTCCGCAAGGACGTTCGCGAAGAGGATGCCCCCGTAGACGTTCTTGGTACCTGGCTCCTCTCCCCTCTCCAGAACCGCTACCGTAAGGCCAGCCTGAGCCATGGTGAGCGCTGCCGCGATCCCCGATGGTCCTGCTCCCACCACGATCGCGTCGTATTTCGCTTCCTCCGCCATCGGCTCCCCTGCAAGCAATCCGTTCGCTACCTTCGTGTCCGTCGCAACCCTGTTCCCAGACGGGATCTTGGGACCCCAGCTCTCTTGCCTACGCGTCGGGATCAGCCCTGTCCCTTCAACGCCTTGACCTGCCGGGTGAGCTCCGGAACGATCTCAAAGAGGTCACCCACAATCCCGTAGTCGGCGCGGGAGAAGATCGGCGCCTGCGGGTCCTTGTTAATGCCCACAATGCACTTTGCGGAGGAGATCCCCGCCCAGTGCTGCACTGACCCGGAGATGCCACAGGCAATGTACAGCTTGGGGGACACGACCTTCCCGGTTTGCCCCACCTGGTCTGCCTGCGGACGCCACCCCGCGTCCACAGCTGCGCGGGAGGCGCCGACAGCCGCCCCGAGGACATCTGCAAGCTCCTCAAGGACACGGAAGTTCTCGGCGCTCCCGACGCCACGCCCGCCCGACACAATGATGTCGGCTTCCGTCAACTCCGGACGCCCCGCAGCCGACTTTCGGAAGTGGAGCCGTTCGGGGGCTCGAGCCGGTGGGACCCAGGCAAACGTGACCCCTTCGGCCGGACCAGAGCCGCCAGCAACCGCCCCAAACGTATTGGGTCTCACCGTGACAATCGCCGGAGTCCCGCGCACGGCCACCGTGGCTAGCACTTTCCCGCCGTACAGGGGACGGAGCACCGTCAACGCGCCATCGGCATAGGAGACGTCCAGTACCGCTGAAACCGCAGCCGCGCCCACGCGAGCCGCAAGACGCCCCGCCAGCTCCTGACCGTGGACTGTACCCGGCACAAGCACGCACATGGGCTGTAGTTCTTGAAGCACGGGAACCAGCGACTCGCATAGTTGCGACAGGTCCTCCGATTCCGGTGCGCCCGCGAACTGGACGACCTTGTTGGCTCCGTAGGCACCCAGCGTAGCCCCAGCCTCCGCAACCGTCTTGGGACCCACAATGGCAATCACTTCCGCCGATGCCGCCTCGGCAAGCCGGCGGGCAGCCGTAAGAAGTTCGTAGCTCACTCTGCGGAACGAACCGTCGAACTGCTCTGTAACCACGCACACAGAACCCGCCATCTTTCCTCCCCAGAATCGCAGAGCTCTCGTCTCAGATCACTTTCAGTTCGTCTCGGAGGATTCGGACAAGCTCGGGGACAGCCTGGATTCCCTCGCCCAGTATTTTCGTGCCCGATCGAATCGGAGGATAGCCGAGATGCAGAACCTCGAGCTTCGCTTCGGACACATCGGCCGAGACGGTGGGGATTTCCTTCTTCTTGGCCATCATCTTACCCTTCAGGGAGGGGTAACGCGGCTCGTTAAGCCCTTTCTGGGCCGAGACCACAGCGGGCAGAGCGCAGCGCAGGGTCTCCCGCCCTCCTTCCACATCGCGTTCGGCAATCAAAGAGCCATCCTCGAGTTTGAGGGAGGACACCAGGGTGACGACGGGTACCTCGAGCATCTCCGCCAGCATGGGCGCGATCAGACCGTAGCCGTCGTCGATCGCCTCCCGACCGGTGAGCACAAGGTCGAACCCGTGCGTCTTTATCTGTTGCGCCAGGAGGGCAGCCGTGGTGAGAGCGTCGAGGCTGTGCTCTGTGACGATGTGGAGGGCGTCGTCGGCCCCCATGGCGATGGCTGTTCGCAACACATCGACCGCGGCTGGCGGACCGACGGTCACCACCCACACGGAGCCGCCGTGGGCCTCCCGCAGCCGCAGCGCCTCTTCCACCGCGAACTCATCGTACGGATTCAGGATCATCGGCAATGCACTGCGATCGATATCCTTCCTGTCCGGCGCGATCCGAATGGCCGCTTCTGTGTCCGGCACCTGCTTAACCGCCACTACCAGGTTCACTTGCCAGCCTCCACCGTTGGTTCTCCCCGAGTCGCCGTTACGACGGATACAAGAATCCCGGCGTTACGCCGGGGCGAAGTGGATCCCTGCACCGCTTCACCCCCTCGACCAGCTCCTTTTCCCGCGGCGACCACCACCCCTCAGGCCGTGGCCGCCTCCACCCGCGAAGGCTCCGAGGCTGGTGCGGTGCAGATCCCGTCGAGCAGGATTCTTTTCACCTCCGGGGCGAAATCCGAGAGCCTCATTTTCCGGGGCTGGAGTACCAGCCAATTCTGGCTGATGTCGTCGAGGGCTCCAAAGATCACCTGTTTGGCGACCGACGGACTGACGTCTTGCCGGATCTCGCCCTTGGCCTGCCCCTCCACGACAATGTCCGCAATGATGTCCAGGTACTCCTTGAACTTCTGCTTCAGGTGGTTCCGCACAAAGGTGTTGCTCTGGCGCAGCTCGATCTCGAGCACGGTTGCCAGGTCCGGCCGCCCCTCGACGATCTCGAAATGGGCATCGATGAAGCGGCTCAGCTTCTCCCGAGCGTTGCGCCCCTGCCCTACTTTCTCCCGAACCTGAGGGATGATGCCATCCATCTCCTCTTCGAAGATTCGGATGAGGAGATCGTCCTTGCTCTGGAAGTAAAGGTAGATCGTCCCGTCGGCCACCCCCGCCTGACGAGCGATTTCCGAGATGCGGGCCTTGGCAAATCCCTTCTCCGCGAACACGCGCAGCGCAACTTCCTTGATGCGTCTCCGCTTGGCCTCGCTCTTCTTCGGCATGGACACCCCTTGCCTTGGGTCCCAGCGCCCCACTCTGAATAGGATTCATTAGCGCACGGCCAATATAGAAGGCGCGCGCACAAAATCAAGCCAATTCTCCGGGAGGCGACACCAGACACCCCCGGCTCATCGAAGCTCCAAGGAACCAAAAGCTCTCCTGCCGACCAACCAGAGCAGCCGGTCCTGGGCCAAA
>JAPDPT010000076.1 GCA_034506315.1 candidate division KSB1 bacterium
AAGCTCTACCTCGCCGAGCTACGGGCGGACGAATTCGAAGAGGTCAATTGCCCCGACGATCGGGTGCCTGCAGGTTACCGTCCCAATCTGGTGGCCCGCATCCGGGGCAAGGACCCTTCGCGAACGGTATGGATCATGAGCCATCTCGACGTCGTACCGCCCGGGGAAAGAGCCCTTTGGGACAGCGATCCCTTTGAGCTCCGCGTGGAGGACGGAAAGCTTTTCGGCCGGGGCGTAGAAGACAATCAGCAAGGCATCGTCTCTTCCTACTTCGCCGCCAAGGCCCTGCGGGACTTGGGCATTGAGCCGGCCTACAATGTAGGGCTTGTGCTGGTGGCTGATGAGGAGACCGGGAGCCGCCGCGGTCTCCACTACGTGCTCGAGAAGCGGGGGACCCTGTTTCAGCCGCAGGATCTGATCATTGTGCCGGATGCCGGGGATCCGGATGGAACTATGATCGAAGTGGCCGAGAAGAGCATCCTCTGGCTCCGGTTCCGGACCCTGGGCAAGCAGTGCCATGCTTCCACCCCGGAGGAGGGACGAAACGCGTTCAAGGCGGCCTGTTACCTTGCGGTGCGGCTCCAGGAGCTGTACCAGGCCTTTCCCGACCGGCACGAGCTCTTCTCGCCCCCCATCTCCACGTTCGAGCCGACGAAGAAAGAGGCCAACGTGCCCAATGTGAACACGATCCCCGGCGAGGACGTCTTCTACTACGACTGCCGTGTGCTGCCCAAGTACCGCTTGGAGGAAGTGGAGGAGCTCATCGCTAAGCACGTGGCCAGGGTCGAAGAGGAGTTCGGGGTCAAGATCGAGGTTTCCTCGCCGCAGAGGCTGCAAGCCGCACCCGCCACCCCCGCCGATGCCCCCGTGGTGCGCGCTCTCCAGCAGGCCATTCGAGATCTGCGGGGCAAGGAAGCCAGACCCAAGGGCATCGGTGGAGGCACGGTGGCAGCGCATTTCCGGCTGCGTGGGTTGCCGGCCGCCGTCTGGGCCACCCTCAACGGAGCTGCTCACCAGCCCAATGAGTTCTGCCTCTTGGACAATTTGGTGGCCGACGCTCAGGTCTTCGCCCACGTTTTTGTAGCGGGAAACTGAGGTCCTGCGTCCCCGCCCGCGGGGAACAGGGGTCTCGCTCTGTTGATATCGACTACTCGCAGGAGGTAGTGCGATGGCGGAGGTAAAAGCGCGGATCGGCGTCATCGGAGGCAGCGGCGTCTACGACATCGAAGCCCTCGAGCAGGTGGAGGAGGTGCGCATCTCTACTCCCTTCGGCGATCCCTCGGACGTAATCGTGATCGGCACGCTGTCAGGGGTGCGTGCGGCCTTCCTCCCCCGGCACGGCCGAGGGCACCGCATCATGCCCACGGAGGTGAACTCGCGCGCCAATATCTACGCGTTGAAGAGCCTCGGCGTGGAGTGGATTGTCTCCATCAGCGCGTGTGGGAGCCTTCAGGAATGGATCGCCCCTCGGCACGTGGTTGTGCCGGATCAGCTGATCGACTTCACGAAGAGGCGAGAGTACTCGTTCTTCGGCAATGGGATGGTCGGGCACATTAGCTTTGCGGAGCCTTTCTGTCCCGTGCTGAGCGCCCTTGTGGCGCGCGCGGTGGAAGAGGAAGGGGGCAAGGTGCACCGAGGGGGCACGTTTGTGGTCATTGAAGGCCCGCGCTTTTCCACCAAGGCAGAGTCGCGCGTGTACCGGCAGTGGGGAGGGGACATTATTGGGATGACGGCCAGCCCCGAGGCACAGCTGGCCCGCGAAGCCGGCATTTGTTACGCCACGATGGCCCACGTGACCGACTACGACGTCTGGCATGAGGCCGAGGAACCGGTGAGCGTCGAAATGCTCCTCGACAACCTGCGCGCCAACTCGGCCCTTACTAAGCGCGCCCTGGCCCGCCTGCTCCCTATGATCCCGGAGAAGCGCGAAGGATGCCAGTGTGCCATGGCGACGAAGTTTGCGGTCATCACTGATCCCAAAAAGGTACCGGCCGAAGTGCGGCGGCGTCTGGAGCTAATTCTGAGGTGATCCCGGTGAGAAAACAAGAAGGCTCAGCGCGATTCCTCATTCGGCATCTGAGCAGTCCGGTGGGACCGTTGCAACTCGTATTCGATGCCTCCGGTCTGTGCGCACTCCGGTTCTTAGCAGACCACCCGGGGATGCGAGAGGACGAATCCCTCCCCTCGGACGACATGCCGCTGTTTGTGGAAGAGACCGTCGAACGCCTCTGCCGCTATCTCGCGGGGCAGCGGGTGTCCTTTGCCGACGTGCCGGTGAGCTTCAGCTCAGGCTCAGCGTTCGAGCGCAGCGTATGGGCGGAGCTGCGCAAAATCCCGTATGGCCAGACGATTACCTACGGCGAGCTGGCTGCGCGCGTGGGCAAGCCGCAGGGGGCTCGGGCCGTAGGCAGGGCGCTGGCTGCCAACCCGGTGCCCATCGTGGTACCCTGCCATCGGGTGGTCCGCAAGGACGGGCAATTGGGAGGCTTTTCTGCCGGTCTTGAGAAAAAGCGGGCCCTGCTCGCTCTGGAGGGCGTCGTTTGAGCGGTGCAACTTGTTTGCCCTTCCGCATCCTCCTGTCGGGTCCCATCGATGCGGACGCACTGCGGGTTCGGTGGACGCGCCCGCCGTCGCTGCCACTGGCGTGGCTCCAGACGGTGGATCGCATGTGGCAAAGGGAGCTGGCGCGACGGACGGATAGCTCCCTGTTTGACGGGACGGTGGCGGCGCTGCAAGACTGGACCCGGGAGGGTCCCACGGTGCGGCTGGTTCTGTGCCCCATCCCGTACCGAGTCGTCTGGTACACCTACATCGCTGCCCAGGATCCGCGGCTTCCACTCCCGGGCGTTATTCCAAGAGCACTTGGCGTAAGCGCCGTGGTCGAATGGGAAGGCTTCCTCCTGCTCATGCGGCGAAGCCGGTGGGTGGCAGAGTTTCCGGGACGGCTGGACGTCTTCGGCGGGCACATCGAAAGGGATGTGCGGGGACGCTGGCTTTCGCCGCTGGAGAGCGTGAAGCGCGAGGTAAGCGAAGAGCTCGGGCTGGAGCCGTCTACGATTTCCGTCCTTTCCGTTCTGGGTCTTCTGCGCGTCGCCGGTACGCAGAAGCCGGAGCTGGTATTCTCCGCGAGGCTGCGGGGAGTGAGGCGGGAGGACTGGTTGCGCCGGGCGACCGATGAGGTCGAGGAAACGGTGCTTGTACCGGCCGATCGAGCCCAAGAGTTCTTACTGCAAAACGCTTCCGAGTTGACTCCATCGGGGTGGGGCAGCCTTCAATTGTGGCTCGAACTGAGGTCGCCTCCACAGGAACTGGGTGAAGGATCGGATGGACGCTGAGCCTCCGATCGAGAGGTGATCGCTTTTTCTTGCCGGGGGCCGACGAGGATAAATTCCCTTGCTTTTTCCAGGCTGATTGTTAGATTTGGCGCGTTCTGCCACCGGTCCTCCGTACGGGTCGGTTCGGAGGACGAAGGGAACGCGAAGCTGGTGTACGCCGGGACCGGAAGCCGTAGCGGTGGTCGACTGCCCCATTCCATTTTGCACATAGGCTAATTGGTTCCTATCCACGGGGGGAGAAGCCATTGGGCAGATTTGAGGAGTGGGAGACATGTCGCTAGCTGGGTCCCGGGTGCAAGCTTTGCGCGAGGACATCCGCGCCCTCCTTCCAGAGTATCAGGGATACGACGACGCGACGGTGCAGAGCCAGACGGATCGTCTTCTCCGCGAACACGTGCGCAGCCAAATCGCGCAGCTGACCCTGACTCTGGAGGGAGCGGGGAAAGCCTTGGCGCGTGGGAGCTCGAGCGAGGTCGGGAAGGCCATCGAACGGGTACGGCGGAAATTGCAGGTCATCGTCGACGGCCTGAACGAAAGCCTGAAGGAGGGCGTGGCCACAGGGACAGGCGCCTTGGACGGAGAGACGCGTACCAAACTCTACGAGTACGACCTCGCAATTGTGCGCCGGGTGGCCAAATTGAGGCAGGAGATCGACGGCATTGACCCCCGTGCCTTTGAGGGAGAAGAAGAGAACGAGACATTGATCCTGCTGGACGACCTGGTGGACGGCCTCAGCCAGGATCTCTTCGAGCGGGACACCCTTCTCGAGGGTCAGGATGAGATGGAGTACTAACAGCAGCAAGTGGAGTTTCTGGGGAGGGGTGGCTTGCTCCGCAGTGGTGCCGATTGCTCTCAATAGCCGGCCTTTGCAATCCCCCCTGCAACGCTTCGGGTTGAGGCACTCCTGAGAACCTCCCAAGTCCGTTGTGAACTGAGGCTATCGGTCAAAGTACCTGCCCCGTTTCCGGAGTCTTAGACCAGCGGGGCCGTCCTTTTTCCGTACATCGCCGGGACCGACAAGAACCCGTTTGGCGCACGTCAAGATGGCACGCTGCGCGTAAGGGTTTGGAGGATGAGGTGAAGAGTTACACGAAATACCTCTGGTTCAACACCCGTCAGAGGCGCGAGTACGTGAATATTACCCCGGAGGTTGAGAAGGCCGTTGCCGAGGCGGGGGTGAAAGAGGGGATCGTGCTTGTGGCGGCAATGCACATCACCGCCGGCGTCTACGTCAACGATGCCGAAGAGGGCCTCATCCAGGACATTGACGAGTGGTTGGAGCAACTGGCCCCCAGCGGCAAGAACTATCGCCACCACCGCACGGGCGAAACCAATGGGGACGCTCACCTCAAGAACCTGCTTGTGGGGCACGAGGTGATCTTGCCCGTTACCGAGGGGAGGCTGGACCTCGGCCCCTGGCAACAGGTGTACTATGCGGAGTTCGATGGGCGGCGTCGGAAGAGGCTGGTCATCAAAGTGCTTGGCGAGTAGGGTGGGGGCGGTGGGGGCAATGCAACGGGCAGCTCCCCGGCACACGGTTTGCGGACTGATGCGTTCGATCGTCGCGAGCTACGCAGTATGGAGCGAGGAGAGATGGTGCAGGCGCTGTCGCAGACGCCCGCGGGGGAACGCCCCCACATCGTAATTCTCGGGCGGCGGAACGTGGGCAAGTCGAGCCTCATCAACGCCCTGGCCGGACAGCAGGTCGCACTCGTCAGCGACGTGCCGGGCACCACCACCGATCCGGTGAGCAAGGCGATGGAGATCTCTCCCATAGGCCCGGTCGTCCTGGTGGACACGGCAGGTTTGGACGACGAGGGCTACTTGGGCGAGCTGCGCGTCCAGCGAACCAAGCAGGTGCTGGCCACCGCCGACCTCGCCCTGTTGGTGCTGGAGGCAGGCCAGAGCTGGGGTCTCTACGAGGAGCAGGCCCTTTCCCTACTGGATCAGCACGAGGTCCCGGTCGTGGCGGTCATCACCAAGGCCGATCTCCGGGATCCTGCCCCCCTCCGAGCAGAGGTCGAGCGCAGGGGCCTACCGGTCTACGCCGTGAGCTCCGCGACGGGACAGGGGGTGTGGGACTTGCGACAGAGCCTCCACCGACACCTCCTTGTCGAGCAGGGGCCGCCTCTGATCGGAGACCTTCTCCAGAAAGGGGACGTGGTAGTTCTGGTGGTGCCTATTGACCTTGGGGCCCCAAAGGGCCGGTTGATCCTGCCGCAGGTCCAGGTGATCCGGGAGTGCCTGGACCGGGAGGCGGCGGCCTATGTGGTCAAGGAGCACCACCTCCGCGAGGCTCTGCTTACCCTGCGCGTCAAGCCGAGATTGGTGGTAACGGACTCGCAGGCGGTCGCGAAGGTTCACCGGGATGTCCCCCCTGACATCACCTTCACCACATTCTCCATCCTTTTTGCTCGCTACAAGGGCGATCTGCCCACCTTCGTTCGCGGCCTGGGAGCAGTCCAGTCGCTGCGTCCTGGAGACCGGGTCCTCATTGCCGAGGCCTGCACGCATCACCCCTCGCCCGACGATATCGGCCGGGTGAAAATTCCCCGCTGGCTTCGGGAGCACCTGGGAGGGGATGTGCAGATCGACATGGCGGTTGGCAAAGACTTTCCCGAAGACCTCAGCCCTTACCGCCTCGTCGTGCACTGCGGGGGATGCATGGTCACGCGCAAGACCGTGCGGAGTCGTCTCCGACGGATCGCCCAGCAGGGGGTTCCGGTCGTGAACTACGGGGTCCTCATTTCCTATCTGCACGGGGCGTTACCCCGGGCCCTGGAACCCTTTCCGGAAGCGCTGGCCGTGTGGGAGACCCTGAAATCCGTACGGGAAGTCTGTAGGAGCTGACCCTGATTGACGGAGGAAGACCATGGCTGACAAGCTGACCAAATCCGACGTGATCCGCATGGCCAAGGAGAACAATGTGCACTTCGTGCGCCTCTGGTTCACGGACATCCTCGGCATGCTGAAAGGTTTCGCCATCCCTGTCTCTCAGTTGGAAATGGCTCTGGAGGAGGGGTTGGGATTCGACGGCTCCTCCATCGAGGGCTTCACGCGCATCGAAGAGAGCGACATGATCGCCCTTCCGGATCCCAGTACATTCCGCATCCTCCCCTGGGAGTCCAATGGGGAGAGCGTGGCGGTGATGTTCTGCGACATCCTGAACCCCGACGGCACGCCGTACGAGGGTGACCCGCGATACGTCCTCCGGCGGATGGTCAACAAGGCGCAGTCCATGGGCTACACGCTGATGGTGGGACCCGAATTGGAGTACTTCTACTTCCCCTCTCCTCAGGATGTGACGCCCCTGGACCAGGCGGGCTATTTCGACCTCGTGCCTCTGGACTACGGCACGGAGCTCCGCAAGGAGACGGTGCGTAAACTCGAGGCCCTCGGGATTGAGGTGGAGTACAGCCACCACGAGGTGGCGCCAAGCCAGCACGAAATCGATTTTGCCTATGCCGACGCCCTGACCACGGCCGACCACGTGATGACCTACAAGTTCGTGGTCAAGAAGGTTGCCCAGGATCACGGCGTGTACGCGACATTCATGCCCAAGCCCGTGTACGGCATCAACGGAAGCGGGATGCACACGCACCAGTCCCTTTTCCGGGACGGGCGAAACGCCTTCTTCGCCGCCGACCGTCCCTACTACCTGTCCGAAACGGCCTGCTCCTACATCGCTGGGATCCTCCGCCACATCCGGGAAATCACCCTCGTCCTGAACCAGTGGGTCAATTCCTACAAGCGGCTGGTACCCGGCTACGAGGCGCCCGTGTATGTGTGCTGGGCCCAGCGGAACCGCTCCGCCCTCATTCGTGTGCCGATGTACAAACCGGGTCGTGAGAAGGCAACCCGCATCGAGCTGCGTTCGCCCGATTCGGCCTGTAACCCCTACCTCGCCTTCGCTGTCATGCTCGCCGCGGGCCTCAAAGGGATTGAAAAACGCTACCCGCTTCCGGACCCCGTCGGGGACAACATCTATGAAATGACCGAGGAGGAAAGGCGCAAGGCTGGCATCGAAACCCTCCCGGAAGATCTGCACGACGCCATCCTGGAGGCGGAGAGAAGCGAGCTTCTCCGGGAAACCCTCGGGGAGTACATTTTTGAGCAGCTCCTGCGCAACAAGCGGATCCTGTGGGAAGAATATCGCGCCCAGGTGACTGAATACGAGATCAAGAAGTTCTTGCCGATCCTGTGACGCGGTAATTGGGGCTATCCTTCCGTGGGCGGGCCTCCCTGGCCCGCCCACGACGTCGCGGGGCGCTGGGGTCCCACGGGAGCCCGTGGGGATGTTCCGCGGTGCCGTGGCGAAGGCAGGGGGATCGTTTTCCCGGCCGAGAATTGGCGCCGATTCGTCCGCAGGCGTCACGAGCGGCTCGGCGGTAGGAAGGGTGGGAACCGACCGTAGCCGGGCTCGTTTGTAAGATGAGCGCAGGTGCGGCGCATCGAGGAGGCGATTCAGGTAAGCGGATGACGATCGACCTTTTCGAGGAGCAGGAGGGAGAGCATCCTAACGAGGTCGGAGGGACGGACCGGCCGCTTGCCGACCGCGTGCGCCCCGCCTCCCTGGACGAGTTTATTGGCCAGGAGCACCTGCTGGGGGAAGGCAAGGTTTTGCGCCGAGCCATCGAGGCCGATGACCTGGTTTCGATGATCTTCTGGGGGCCACCCGGCTCAGGGAAGACGACCCTGGCTCGAATTATCGCGCGCGAGACCAAGTCCGAGTTCCACAGCCTTAGCGCAGTGACGGCCGGCGTATCGGACGTCCGGCAGGTACTGGACAGGGCGCGGCGGAACCGGGGCCGGGGGACTCGCACCATCCTTTTCATCGACGAGATCCACCGATTCAACAAGGCGCAGCAGGACGCGCTCCTGCACGCGGTCGAAGACGGGACGATCCTCCTCATCGGGGCCACCACAGAGAATCCAAGCTTCGAGGTCATCGGGCCACTCCTGTCCCGGTGTCGGGTTTTCCGCCTCCTCCCCTTGTCGCGGGAGGAGCTGCGCGCAGTGGTGGCCCGTGCCCTGCAGGTGGACCCGTGGCTGGCCAGCAAGCGCGTTCGTTTCGAGAAAGACGCGTTGGACGTGCTGATTGACCTCAGCGGCGGGGACGCGCGCGTGCTCCTGAACGCTCTGGAGCTGGCGGTGAAGCTGGCCAGCCCGAGGGAGGACGGAACCCTCGCCCTGGACGAGCAGCTGATCCGCGAGGCGATGCAGCGCCCCGCGCTGCTTTACGACAAAAAGGGAGATTACCACTACGACCTGATTTCCGCGTTCATCAAGAGCGTGCGGGGATCGGACCCCGATGCCGCCATCTACTGGATGGCACGAATGCTGGCCGGAGGAGAAGATCCCAAGTTCATCGCGCGCAGGCTGATCATCCTGGCCTCCGAGGATGTGGGCAATGCTGACCCCTTCGCCCTGGTCCTGGCCACAGCCGCCTTCACGGCGGTCGACTACGTGGGGATGCCTGAGGCGAGGATCATCCTGGCTCAGGCGGCGGCTTACCTGGCGGCCGCCCCCAAGAGCAACGCTGCCTACCTGGCCATCTCGGAGGCGATGGAGGATGTGGAGGCGGAACCTCTGGCCGATGTCCCCCTCCACCTGCGGAACGCCCCAACCGAACTGATGCGCGAGATGGGCTACGCGTCTGGCTACCAGTACCCCCACGACTTCGAGGGCCATTTTGTGCGGCAAGCCTACCGGCCACCGGGAAAGGATCGCGTGTACTACCGCCCGACGGAGATCGGCGCGGAGAAGCGCCTCCGCGATCGTTTGATCCAGCTTTGGCCAGAGCGCTACAGGAGAGAATGACGCGCCCGTCCCTACGGCCCCTTGCTTTTTGCCTCTTGCTCCCCTTCGCTGCGGCGCAAGCCCAGAGCACCCCGCCGGATACCTCTCGCCGGACCGCTGAACTGGACACCTTGCTTACCTATCGCGCCCAATTCCATCGGCATCTCGCCGAGGAGAGGGTGACGGTCTTGGAGGGCAAGGCGGAAGTCCACTACCGTGGGATGACCCTGAAGGCGGAGCGGATCACGGTGAACTGGGATGAGCACACCTTGACGGCGGAGGGCGTGCCGGATACCGTGTGGGAGAAAAGCGAGGGCGATCCTGCGGACTCGGTGCGCGTGGTCCGGTATCGGGGCGAGCCTGTTTTTGTAGACGGGACAGAGGAGTTGCGCGGACACCGGATGGTGTACAACTTCCGGACGGGCAAGGGCCTGGTGGTCCGGGGACGCACCCAGGTTGAGGGGGGTCGCTACGAGGGCGGCACCATTAAGCAAGCCGGAAAGAGCGTCATCTGGGTAGCCGGCGGGAGCTACACTACCTGCGATCGGAACGATCCTCACTACCACTTCGCCAGCTCGCAGATGAAGATCGTCGTGGACGACAAGGTGATCGCGCGGCCGGTGGTGCTCTATTTCGGCCGCATCCCCCTTGCCTTCTTACCCTTCGCCGTGTTCCCGCACACCCGCGGTCGTCAATCGGGGATCCTGACCCCCCACTACGGAGAAAGCCAGCTCGAAGGGCGCTATCTCCGCGGACTCGGGTACTATTGGGCTCCGAACGACTACTTCGACGCAGCCGGGACGGTCGACTTCTTCGAGCGAAGTGGCTGGATGGTCCACTTCCGTTCCAACTACGCGATTCGCTACCTTCTGCGGGGCAGCATTTCGGGTTCGGTCACCCGGAAAAATTTTGTCTACGGGCAGGATATCAGACGATGGGACCTGCACGTTAGCCACGTCCAGACGCTCGATCCAACCAGCTCGCTGCAGGTGAGCGGCTACTTTGTGAGCGACCGGAACTTCTACCGCGACCTGAGTGCCGACCTGGATCAGCGACTGCGGAGACAACTGCAGTCGAACGCCACCTTCACGAAGAACTGGACGGGTTCCAAGAACAGCCTGACCGTGAACGTTTCTGAGACGCGCGATCTGGAAACCGGCTCCTCAGTCCGCATGCTCCCCCAGGTCTCGTTCTATCATTCCCAGCGGAGCCTGTTTGGCACCCCGCGACGTTCGCGGGAGAGGCGTTGGTACCACGCCATCTATTACGCGTACAATCTCCGCGCCTATCAGCGGGTGAGCCGTACCGAAGGGCTTGTTACCAGTTCTTCCTGCCGGATCGAAGAAACAGCGGCCAATCATTCCCTGCGCTTGTCCATGGCCAACCCCGGCAAGCTCTTCGGCTGGCTGCAGGTGAGTCAGGGCCTTAATGTGTCGGAGGACTGGTTTGGCCAGGCGACGGACTACACCTGGCGGGAAGGCCTATCAGCGCCGGTCGGGCGGAGGGTCCAAGGCTTTTTCGCTCGCCACACCTTCCTTTATCAGGCCACCCTCAGCACAAAGCTCTACGGCCTGTTCCCGTTTCCGGGCGCCGGGGTAGAAGCCGTCCGGCACATTCTGAGCCCCACCATCGGTTTGCAGTACGCGCCGGATTTCTCCGATCCGCGCTGGGGCTACTACCAGACTTTTCGCACCCCCTCCGGGCGCGAGCTTCGCTACGACCGCTTCGTGGGCACCCCTCGCGGAGGGGTGAGCGCTTTGCGCTTTAGCGTCACCAATCTTTTTCAGGCCAAGGTGGCGACCGGCGAAAAGGAGAGAAAGCTGGATCTCTTCAGCTGGGATATCAGCACGGCCTACAACTTCCGCGCTCCGGGCCAGAAGCTCTCCGATTTAAGCTCCCATCTGCGCACGTTGTTTGTGCCCTCGCTCAACCTTTCGCTGGACGCCACGCACAGCTTTTACAGAAAGGGACCTGGACAAGCCGCCACCTACCTTTGGGAAAACGGGGGCTGGAAACGGGGTAGCTTCGTTCGATTGACGTACCTGCGCCTGTCCGCCGACCTCCGCCTATCTGGCAAGCGGAGGGTGAGCGCGGGGAGGGCCGAGGAGCCGGAGCCCGAAGAGGAGGACCCTGCGTCCACGCTCCCCCTCCCGGGCGACGTGCCCCGCTATCAGCCAGGACAGGCTTTCGAGGACTTTACCCTGACGTGGCGGGCAAGCGTGAGCTTCAGCTTCGAGATCGACCGGCGCTGGCTGGCGGAGCGAAGGCGCTCCTATGCCCGTATTTCCGGACTCGAGATGCAGCTTACGCGCAACTGGCGCCTTGCCTACGGCGCTCAGCTGGATCTGCGCGAAAGGGAGATCATCTACCAGCGGATCACCCTCTACCGAGACTTGCATTGCTGGGAGGCTGAGTTCGACTGGGTGCCGACAGGCCGGGACAAGCGCTACTACCTGCGGATCAACGTCAAGGCTCCTCAGCTCCGTGAGTTGAAGCTGGAAAAGCGAGGAGGCCGCGCCGGCTATCTGGGCTATGGCTCCTTCTATTGACGTGCGGCCCTCGCCGGGCTGAGCGCCACGACGCGCGGAGGATAGGAGCCCGCATCTGCACGAGCGGCATCCAGCCGGAGGATTCCGCACCAGGACAGAAGCAGGAGGGGCAATGCCGGTCCTTGTGGACTACGCACTGCTCGTCGCGTACGCTCTGGCCGTGGCTGGCGTGGGCCTGTACTCGGCGCGACGGATGAAGTCGGGGGAGGAGTTCATGGTCGCGGGGAGACGAATCCCCGCGTGGGCGGCCGGCCTGGCCGTGATGAGCGCTTACACCAGCAGCATCTCCTACATTGCCACCCCCGGCAAGGCGTTCGATACCAACTGGCACCCCCTGATCTTCGCCCTCTGTGGGCTGCCGGCCGCCTGGTTCGTCACTCGGTACATCATTCCCCTCTACTGGCGCGTACGGCTGATCTCCGTCTACTCCTTCCTCGAAGATAGACTGGGCGCCTGGGCCAGGGTCTACGCTGCGGCCTCGTTTCTTCTCTACATGCTCGGCCGTATGGCCGTGATTCTCTATCTCAGCGCCTTGCTCCTGGCCGGATTGGTCCCGCAGCCCATTGGATACCTGATCCTGGCCGTAGGTGTGGTGACCGTCTTCTACACGTTGCTCGGGGGAATGGAGGCAGTCGTGTGGACAGACGTCTTGCAGTCGGTAATTATGATCGGGGGGATTCTGTTCTGCGTGGTCTTTCTCTCGCATCTGACCTTCGCCGGAGACCCTGCGCCGATGGCTCTGGCTTGGCAGCAACACAAGTTCAGTTTGGGCTCGCTCCAGTTCAGCTTCACCAGCCGCACGGTCTGGGTCATGATCCTCTACGGGCTCACAGAGAACCTTCGGAACCTCATGGCGGACCAGAACTACGTGCAGAAGTACGCGTCGGTGCCTTCGCTGGCGGCGGCTCGCCGATCGGTCTGGACAGCTATGCTAATCTATCTCCCATTGACCGCCTTGTTCCTGTACGTCGGAACCGCTCTGTACGCCTATTACTCCACGGTGGGCCTTCCACCCGCAGTTGTAAAGGGGGACCAGGTGTTCCCGCACTTCATCGCCACCCGTCTACCCGCGGGGATCAAAGGTCTGATGATCGCGGCCATTCTGGCTGCAGCGATGAGTACGCTGGATTCAGCCCTGAATTGCTCGGCCACTGTTTCGTACCTGGACTTCTACCGCCGCTTCCGATCGCCCAGCGAGGAGAGTCAGACGAGCGTAAGCTGGCTTCGCTGGGCCACGGTTGCTTGGGGCTTTCTGGGCACCGCATTTGCCCTCTTAATGGTCCGGGCCCGCAGCGCTCTCGACGTGTGGTGGACGATCTCCGGGATCTTCGGGGGAGGGTTTCTGGGAATATTCGTCGTGGCCCTGCTGCGCCCGGGCGGGGTGAGAGCGTCCCACGGCCTTGTGGGAATCGTGGTTAGCCTGGGCGTGATCTCCTGGGGAACCTTCGCTCGCCACTTGCCTCCGGGAATGGAGTGGGCAGAGTGCCGTCTGGACACGATCATCGTCGGCGCGGTGGCTGCGTTCGCCTTTTGCCTCGTGACGCTGGCTCTGAGCTGGCTTGCCCCGGAGCCCGTCCGCTCGGCTAAGCCTTGAAGCTGGACTGCGTCGGTGCGAGCCCGGGAGATCGGCTCCTTCCGGACCCCGATTGCTTGACTGGGAAGCCTCCGTATCGTATATTGTTTGCGCGTTTGTGACCCGTCTTCGAAACGAGGGCGCCGGAACGTTCGTTTTCGGCTTTTTTGTTTGTGCGAGGAGGTGGGAATTATGCTCGAAGAAGTTCGCCGGATTCTGGAGGCCCAGGAGGAGCGCCTCGGAGAACTCCGGAGGTTCCTTTGACATTGAGGGACGCAAGGCAAAGATCTCCAAGCTGGAGCAGGAGACACAGAAGCCCGGGTTCTGGGACGACCCTGACACAGCCCAAAAGACCCTGAAAGCTCTGAGCGCCGAGACCGAACTCGTCGAGGCTTTTGAAAAGCTCGTGCGCCGCCTGGAGGATGCACGGGTCCTGGCCGAACTGGCGGAGGAAGAAGGGGACACGAAGACGGCGCACGAGGTGGAGCGCGAAGTCAAGGAACTTGTCGAGGCGATCGACGACCTGGAGATTCAGAGTCTTTTGTCGGATCCGGACGACCGGAAAAACGCCATCCTGACCATTCACCCCGGCGCGGGAGGCACGGAATCCCAGGATTGGGCCGAGATGCTCCTGCGGATGTATCTGCGCTGGATTGAGCGAAAGGGGTTCGAGTCGCAGATCCTGGACCTGCAGCCAGGAGAGGAGGCGGGAATCAAGGACGCGACCATCGAGGTGCGCGGGGACTACGCCTACGGCTTCCTGAAGGCCGAGGCAGGGGTCCACCGACTGGTCCGAATCTCGCCCTTCGATTTCAACCAGCGTCGCCACACCTCCTTTGCCAGCGTCTTCGTTTACCCGGAGATCGAGACCGATGTGGAGGTGGACATCGATCCCAACGATCTGCGGATCGACACCTTCCGAGCAAGCGGTGCCGGCGGGCAACACGTGAACAAGACCAGCTCCGCTGTGCGCATTACCCACATCCCCACGGGCATCGTGGTGACGTGTCAGAACGAGCGCTCGCAGCACCGCAACCGCGAGTCGGCCATGAAGA
>JAPDPT010000077.1 GCA_034506315.1 candidate division KSB1 bacterium
GTGGGGTGGAGAAGGATGAGTTGGAGCGGGGGATGGTGGTGGCGGCTCCTGGGAGCATAACGCCGCACACGCGGTTTCGGGGTCAGGTGTACGTGTTGAAGAAGGAGGAGGGGGGTCGGCACACGCCGTTTTTCAGTGGGTATCGGCCGCAGTTTTATTTTCGGACGACGGACGTGACGGGTACGATTAAGTTGCCGGAGGGGGTGGAGATGGTGATGCCGGGGGACAACATTGAGATGGAGGTGGAGCTGCAGAAGCCGATCGCGATGGAGGAGGGTTTGCGGTTTGCCATTCGCGAGGGCGGCCGCACGGTCGGCGCTGGCGTGGTCACCAAGATCCTTGAATAGAGGTGCAACGCTCACCTGACGCGGATAGGGTTCAATGCGCGAGATCATTACTCTGGAATGCACGGAGTGCAAGCGGCGAAACTACACGACAACGAAGAATCGCCGCAAGCACCCAAACCGCCTGGAGCTCCGTAAGTACTGCAAGTGGTGCAATAAGCACACGCTGCATCGAGAGACGCGCTAAACATCGTCGCGGGGTGCCGCATCCCCAGCTGCACCCACCTAAGAGGACAGGCCCGTAGCTCAAGTGGCTAGAGCACCGGACTCCAAATCCGGCGGTTGGGGGTTCGAGTCCCTCCGGGCCTGCTCTTTTATGCCTTGGCTGTGAACCAGGAGGCTAACCGGGGCGAGGTGGATGATCCGAAGACTCATCAAGTTCCTGCGAGAAGTCCGTCAGGAAATGGAACGGGTAAGCTGGCCCACCAAGGACGAGGTGAAGGAATCCACCATCGTGGTGTTGCTTTTCTCACTTTTCTTTGCGCTCTTCATCTTCGTGGTGGACCAGATCCTTACCGAAGTGGTGCGCATCATCTACTGATTCGAGTCGTGTGGCTATGAACCGGTAGCCCCGGATGCCCGTGGGATGGGAAGGCTACCTGCAAGCTGAGGTGATGGGATTTGACTTCTAAGCCGGACAATGTGAAAGCCGCTGAGGCCACCGCGACGGAGGGCAGGGGCGAAGAGTCTCCGGCTTTCGAGAAGAAGTGGTACGCAGTACACGTCCTCTCCGGGCACGAACAGAAGGTTAAAGCGTACCTGGAGAACGAAATCCGCAATCAGGGCCTCGGGGATCGATTCGGCGAGATTCTGGTACCGGCTGAGCAGATTACGGAAATGCGGGAGGGCAAGAAGCGCACCCGCACGCGCATCTTCTTCCCGGGCTATATCCTGGTCGAAATGCACCTGGACAAGGAGACGCAGCATCTCGTCCTCAATGTGCCGGGGGTCACCAACTTCGTGGGCACGAAGGACCGCCCGGTTCCGCTTCAGCCCCACGAGGTGGAGCGGATTCTGGGGCGCGTGGACCGCACCCGGGAGCGCGGGGCCATGGCTGTCCCCTTCCGCATCGGGGACCTCGTTCGCGTGGTCGACGGGCCCTTCACGGACTTTACCGGGTACGTGGAGGAGATCAACGAGGAAAAGAACAAAGTCAAGGTGATGGTCAGCATTTTCGGGCGCGCTACCCCCGTGGAGCTGGATTTCCTGCAGGTGGAATTGGAAAAGTAAGGGAGACGCATGGCCAAGAAGGTCGTTGCCACCATCAAGCTGCAGATCCCCGGAGGACAGGCAACTCCGGCGCCGCCCGTGGGCCCTGCCCTGGGCCAGCACGGGGTGAACATCATGGAGTTCTGCAAGGCGTTTAACGCTCGCACCCAGGACAAGGTAGGGTTGATCATTCCCGTCGTGATTACCGTCTATGCCGACCGCTCCTTCACCTTCGTCACCAAGACCCCACCGGCCTCCGTGCTCCTGAAGAAGGCGGCGGGGATCGAAAAGGGGAGCGGCGAACCCAATCGGGTCAAGGTCGGCAAAGTGACGCGGGAACAAGTGCGCCAGATCGCCGAGGCGAAAATGGCCGACCTCAACGCCAAGGACCTGGAGGCGGCGATTCGGATGATCGAAGGCACAGCCCGAAGCATGGGGATCGTGATTGAAGGCTGAGCGCTGGGCCGCACAGGTCAGCAGCTTGGGTTTTCAGACAGGTGAGCGAGCATGAAACGGAGCAAGCGGTATCTGGCCGTTCGGGAAAAGGTGGAGCGCGGGCAGGAATACCCCCTGACCGAGGCCCTGCGCCTTGTGAAAGAGACGGCCACGGCGAAATTCGATGAGACGGTCGAAGTACACGTCCGATTAGGGGTCGATCCGCGCCACGCGGAGCAGCAAGTGCGAGGAACGGTGACCCTCCCGCACGGCACGGGCAAACCCGTGCGCGTCCTCGTCCTCACCAAAGGCCCCCAGGAAAAGGAAGCTCGCGAGGCGGGCGCGGACTACGTAGGCTTTGAGGAGTACATCGACAAAATCCAGGAGGGGTGGCTCGACTTTGACGTGGTCATTGCTACCCCCGACGTGATGCCCCAGGTCGGAAAGCTGGGGCGAATCCTCGGCCCGCGGGGACTGATGCCGAACCCGAAAAGCGGCACGGTTACGATGAACGTCAAGGAGGCGGTGCGCGAGGTGAAAGCGGGACGCATCGACTTCCGGGTGGATCGCTACGGCATCCTCCACGTCCCCATCGGCAAGGTCTCCTTCGATGTGGACAAGCTGGCCGACAACGCCAAAGCGTTCCTGGAAGCTGTGCTCCGTCTCCGGCCGCCGGCTGTGAAGGGACAATACGTGCGCAGCATTACCGTCTCCAGCACAATGGGTCCGGGGATTCGCGTGGACCGGAACCAGGTGCTCACAGAGTTGCGCTGATCGCTCGGGATCACTTTCGGAGGCAAGCGAGGACAGGCTGCGATGCCAACACCCAAGAAAGTCGAAGAAGTGGAATTCCTGACGGAGAATATCCGCCAGGCCAAAGGCATCTACCTTACGGACTTTACCGGCATGACGGTGGAGGAGATGAACGAGCTCCGGGCGCGACTGCGCCAGGAGAAAATCCTCTACCGTGTGGTGAAGAACACCCTGACACGGATCGCCCTGGAACGGGCGGGCTTTCCCGGTCAACTGGACTCCTATCTTGAGGGGCCGACGGCTCTCGCCTTCGGGTTCGACGACCCGGTGACACCCGCACGCGTGTTGCGGGACTTTGCCCGGCAACGCCCCAAGTTGCGCTTCAAGGCCAGCCTTGTGGACGGTCGGGTGTTTGGAGCAGAGGAGACGGAGAAACTTGCGGACCTGCCTCCGCGCAACGAGCTCCTGGCTCGTCTATTGGGCCAGCTCAACGCGCCCATTACTGGGCTGGTCTGGACGCTTCACGGCAGTCTGGCCAAGCTCGTGTACGTGTTGCAGGCCATCAAGGAGAAGAAAGAACAGACTCAGGCATCGTGATAACACCGAGGGGGATCTGGTCGTTTGGGTGTCAGAGAATAGGGCGTGGTTAAGGGAAGAAACGGAGAGGCGACGGTCAAAATGAGTGCGAGAACCGAGAAGTTGGATAGCATCATCCAGGCCATCGAGGGCTTGACGGTCCTAGAGCTGGCGGAGTTGGTGAAGGCCCTGGAAGAGAAGTTTGGCGTGAGCGCACAAGCTCCCGTGGCGGCGGTCATGGCGGCGCCGGCAGCGGCTGCGCCGGCGGCAGCACCAGCCGAGGAGGAAAAGACGGAGTTCACCGTGGTCCTGACCAGCGCCGGCGCCAATAAGATCCCCGTGATCAAGGTGATCCGTCAGATCACCAACCTGGGACTGAAGGAAGCCAAGGACCTGGTGGACAACGCTCCGAGCACGGTGAAGGAAGGCGTCTCCAAGGAAGAAGCCGAGCAGATCAAGAAGCAGCTCGAAGAGGCGGGCGCCACGGTGGAGCTGAAGTAGCGTCCACGGTGTCGGGCAGTCCCACATTGACTTTGGGGAGTTGATCTCCTTATGCAGACGGTAACGCCGAGGAAATCCTTTGGCCGGCTGCGTCCGGCTATTGAGCTGCCGGACCTGTTGGAAGTGCAGCTCAAGTCGTTCGACGAGTTCTTGCAGCCCAACGTGCCCCCCGATCGCCGGGAGCCAAAGGGCCTGCAAGAGGTCTTCCTGAACACGTTCCCCATCACGGATAGCCGCGAGAACTTCATCCTCGAGTTCGTCGAGTACTACGTCGAGAAGCCCAAGTACGACATCGACGAGTGCCGCGAACGAGGGATGACCTACGCGGCTACCCTGAAGGCCAAGTTACGCCTGACCATCAAGGATGAGTACGGCGGCCACGCCGATACCATCGAGCAGGTGGTCTATCTGGGGAACATCCCCTACATGACCAGTCGCGGCACCTTTATCATCAACGGCGCCGAGCGCATCGTGGTAAGCCAGCTGCACCGCTCCCCGGGGGTGTTCTTCGACGAGCTGCCCCACGCGAGCGGACTGAAGCTGTGTTCCGGGCGCATCATCCCCCTGCGGGGCTCGTGGCTCGAGTTCGTCACGGACATCAACGACGTGATGTACGTGTACATCGACCGCAGGCGCAAATTCCCGGTCACCACGCTTCTGCGGGCGCTCGGCTACTCCACCGACGAGCAGATCCTGGAGTTGTTCGGCCTGGTGGAGAAGACCGCGGTAGAGCCGGGTAACGGCGGGGAACTGATTGGCCGGAAGGTGGCGGGGGACGTAATCGATGTGAGCACAGGGGAGCTCCTGGTCGAGTACGAGGAGGAGCTTTCGGAAAAAGACCTGGAGCGCCTTGCTGAGGCCGGGGTCAAAGAGGTCTCTCTGATCCGAAAGTTCGCCGCGGGTGAGCCCAACGTCATCGGCAATACCCTGCGGAAGGACCCCACCCACTCGCGGGAAGAAGCGCTGGAGTTCATCTACCGCCAGCTGCGCTCGGGTGATCCCCCCGATCTGGAGACGGCGCGCCAGCTGATCGACCGGCTCTTCTTCAGCCCCAAGCGCTACGACCTGGGGGTGGTAGGGCGGTACCGGATCAACCGGAAGCTGGGTCTGAATGTACCGCAGGACGTGACTGTCCTCACCCCGGACGACATCATCGGCGTAGTTCGCTACTTGATCGAGATGCGCAACGGTCTGCGCGGAGCCGACGACGTCGACCATCTGGGCAACCGCAGGGTGCGAACGGTGGGCGAGCAGCTGGCCGCCCAGATGAGCCTCGCTTTCACCCGTATGGCCCGCACCATCAAAGAGCGGATGAACCTGCGGGAGAGCGAGACCCTAACTCCCAGCGAGCTGGTGAACGCGCGGACCATCGTATCGGTCCTGAACACCTTCTTCGGCACCAGCCAGCTCAGCCAGTTCATGGACCAGACCAACCCCCTGGCGGAGCTCACCCATAAACGGCGTGTCTCCGCGCTGGGCCCGGGAGGTCTCACGCGCGAACGCGCCGGCTTCGAGGTCCGCGATGTGCACTACACCCACTACGGCCGCTTGTGCCCCATCGAGACGCCGGAAGGTCCCAACATCGGTCTCATCTCCTCGCTGACCACCTACGCCCGGATCAACGACTTCGGCTTCATCGAGACCCCCTATCGCAAGGTGGTGGACGGCCGGGTGACGGACGAGATCGTCTACCTCTCGGCCGATGAGGAAGAGGAGGCGATCATTGCTCAGGCCAATGCGCCGGTTGGTCCCGATGGGCGTCTGTTGGGTGAGCGCATTAAGGCGCGGACGCGGGGCGAGTTCCCCATCGTGCGTCCGGAAGAGGTGAACTACATCGATGTGTCGCCGAACCAGATGGTTTCGGCCGCCGCTGCCCTGATCCCCTTCCTGGAGCACGACGACGCCAACCGCGCCCTCATGGGTTCCAACATGCAGCGGCAGGCGGTGCCTCTGTTGCGTCCCGAGGCACCCCTGGTGGGGACGGGCTTGGAGGCCAAAGTGGCCCGCGACGCGCGCGCGGTGGTGGTATCGGACGTGGACGGCGTGGTGGAGGAGGTGGACGCGGAGCACATTACCATCCGCGTGGAGCACGACGAGAAGGACGAAGCCGCCCGGCTCGAACGCCTCCTGGACTTCGACCAGAAGGACCGGGTCACCTATCGCCTGACGAAGTGGCAGCGCACCAACCAGGACACGTGCATCAACCAGCGGCCGATCGTGCGCGAAGGAGAGCGGGTCCGCAAAGGGCAGGTCATCGCCGACGGCTTCGCCACCGATCATGGGGAGCTGGCCCTCGGCCGCAACGTGCTTGTGGCCTTCATGCCCTGGCGCGGTTACAACTTTGAGGACGCCATCGTCATCTCCGAACGCCTCGTCAAAGAGGACATCTACACCTCGGTGCACATCGAGGAGTTTGAGTGCCAGGTGCGCGACACCAAGCGGGGCGAGGAGGAACTGACGCGGGAAATCCCGAACGTCAGCGAGGAGGCGACCAAGGACCTGGACGAAAACGGGGTGATCCGCATCGGCGCGGAAGTCAAAGCGGGCGACATCCTCGTCGGCAAAGTGACGCCGAAAGGCGAGACCGACCCGACGCCAGAAGAAAAGCTTCTGCGGGCCATCTTCGGCGAGAAGGCCGGCGATGTGAAAGATGCCTCCCTCCGCGCCCCGAGCGGACTCAAGGGCGTGGTGATCGACACCAAGCTCTTCAGCCGCAAGCGCAAGGACGCCAAGACCAAGAAGCAAGACAAGCAGAAGTTCGACGAGATCGAGCAGTGGTACCAGAATGAGCTGGCCAACGCCCAGGCCCTGCGCCTGGAGAAGATGACCACGGTGCTCGAGGGCAAGCGCTCGGCGGGGATCCGGGACGGCATCACCGGCAAGACGGTGATCAAGGCCGGTACCATCCTGCGTCCGGAGCACATCGCCCGCATCGACTTCGATACGTACGACTTCAGCCAGGATCTGGTGGACGATCCGGAGGCCAACGAGCTGGCGCGCAAGATCCAGCAACGCTATCTCAAGAAGCTGGAGTCGCTGAAAGAAGAGTATGACAACCGACGGCTCCGGGTGACCATAGGGGACGAGCTTCCTCCCGGCATCGTGCAGATGGCCAAGGTCTACGTCGCCAAGCGTCGGAAGATCATGGTGGGCGACAAGATGGCCGGAAGGCACGGGAACAAGGGTGTGGTTTCGGTCATCGTCCCCGAAGAGGACATGCCCTTCCTGGAGGACGGCACTCCGGTGGACATCGTGTTGAATCCCCTGGGCGTTCCCTCGCGGATGAACGTCGGCCAGATCCTGGAGACGATTCTGGGGCGGGCCGCCAAGGTGCTGGGGATCCGCTACGCCTCCCCGGTTTTCGACGGCGCTACGGAGGAAGATATCCGCGAGGAGCTCAAGAAGGCCGGTCTGCCTCTGGACGGCAAGTCCATCCTGTACGACGGCCGCACCGGCGAGCCGTTCGATATGCCTGTGACCGTCGGTTACATCTACATGATGAAGCTGTCCCACCTTGTGGAGGACAAGATCCACGCCCGCTCCATCGGTCCCTACTCACTGATCACACAGCAGCCGCTGGGTGGCAAGGCGCAGTTTGGTGGTCAGCGGTTCGGGGAGATGGAGGTATGGGCCCTTGAAGCTTACGGAGCGGCGCACACCCTGCAGGAGATCCTGACCGTGAAGTCGGACGACGTGCGCGGTCGGGCCCGGGTGTACGAGGCCATCGTGAAGGGGGAAAACCTGCCGGAACCTGGTCTACCCGAGTCCTTCAACGTGTTGGTCAAGGAGCTGCAGGGATTGGCGCTGGACGTCGAGCTGGTCGACCAATCCCTCGGCCGCAAGAAGGCGAAGGACTGATGGCGTGGCGCTGTAGAGGGTAGAGGCGAGGTTCGGGGTATTCGGAAAGAGATCCTCACTGGAGGTGAGATTTTGGCACTGGCAGTGAAGCAAGAGGGCCTTCGTCCACGGCAGATTCGGGCGATCACCATCGGTCTGGCTTCGCCCGACAAGATCCTGGAGTGGTCCCACGGCGAGGTGACCAAGCCGGAGACGATCAACTACCGCTCCTTCAAGCCGGAAAAGGACGGACTGTTCTGCGAGAAGATTTTCGGGCCAGTGCGCGACTTCGAGTGCCACTGCGGTAAGTACAAGCGGGCCCGTTACCGGGGCATCGTGTGCGACCGCTGTGGCGTGGAAGTGACCACTAAGGCGGTACGGCGGGAGCGGATGGGTCACATCACCCTTGCCGTGCCCGTGGTGCACATCTGGTACTGGAAGTCCATCCCCTCGAAGATCGGCAACGTCCTTGGGATGAGCACCAAGGACCTTGAACGGATCATTTACTACGAGTCCTACGTGGTGATCGAGCCCGGGGAATCGGGTCTTCGCCCCAAGGAGCTGATCAGCGAAGAGGAATACCACGAGATCCTGGCTCAATTCCCCGGTATCGACAAAGCTCCGGAGGATAGCGGCAAGCGCTTTGTGGCCAAGATGGGCGGCGAGGCCATCTTGGAGCTGCTGAAGCGCGTGGACATCGAGATGCTCTCGCGCCAGCTCCGGGCCGAGCTGCACACGCAGGTCTCCCAGCAGCGCAAGGCGGAGATCCTGAAGCGCCTTAAGGTCATCGAGGCCTTCCGTCGCAGTGAGCGGGGTAAGCCCAATCGGCCGGAGTGGATGGTCCTGACGGTGATCCCGGTGATCCCGCCGGAGCTGCGCCCCCTCGTGCCTCTGGAGGGTGGCCGCTTTGCCACGTCCGACCTGAACGACCTGTACCGGCGGGTGATCATCCGGAATAACCGTCTGAAGAAGCTCATCGAGATCAAGGCTCCGGAAGTCATCCTGCGCAACGAGAAGCGGATGCTTCAGGAGGCGGTGGACTCCCTCTTCGACAACGGGCGGAAGGTCTCGGCCGTGCGCGGCGACGGCAATCGACCCCTCAAGTCCCTCTCCGACATGCTGCGCGGCAAGCAAGGGCGCTTCCGCCAGAACCTCCTGGGCAAGCGCATCGACTACTCCGGGCGTTCCGTGATCGTGGTGGGTCCGGAGCTGAAGCTCCACCAGTGCGGTCTACCGAAGGAGATGGCTCTGGAGCTCTTCAAGCCCTTTGTCATCCGCAAGGTGATCGAGCGCGGGCTGGTGAAGACGGTGAAGAGCGCCAAGAAGCTGGTGGAGCGGGCGACGCCCGAGATCTGGGAGATCCTGGAGGAGGTGGTGGAGGATCATCCCGTCCTCCTCAACCGAGCTCCTACGCTCCATCGCTTGGGGATCCAGGCCTTCCAGCCCATCCTGATCGATGGGAAAGCGATCCAGATCCATCCGCTGGTTTGCGCCGCGTTCAACGCCGACTTCGACGGCGACCAGATGGCCGTGCACGTTCCCCTCAGCCAGTACGCCCAGGTGGAGACCTGGCTCTTGATGCTGTCGAGCCACAACATCCTCTCTCCTGCGCACGGTGGGCCCTTGGCCATTCCGAGCCAGGACATGGTCCTGGGCCTTTACTACCTGACGAAAGCGCGCAGTGGAGAGCGGGGCGAGGGCAAGATCTTTTCGTCGCCGGAAGAGGTGCTCATCGCCTACGATCAGGGCAAGCTGGGTCTGCACGCGCGGATCAAGGTGCGGATCAACGGCGAGCTGGTGGAGACCACGACGGGACGTGTGATCTTTAACCAGATTGTGCCGCCGGAGTTGGGATTCGTCAATCAGCTGCTGAACAAGCGGCGCATCGGGCAGATTGTGTCCAAGGCGTTCAAGACCATCGGGAATTACCGTACGGTGCAGTTCCTGGACCAGCTCAAGGATCTGGGCTTCTACTACGCCACCAAGTCCGGCGCGACCTTCGGGATCGACGACATGGTGATCCCGCAGGAGAAGCCGAAGCTCCTCGAGGAGGCGTACGCGAAGGTGGCCGAGATCCAGAAGCGTTACAAGGAAGGCCACATCACCGACAGCGAGCGCTACAATCAGGTGATCGACGTCTGGACCCAGACCACTCAGGAAGTAGGCGATCGCATGTTGGAGGCCCTGCGCAAGGACCGCGAGGGCTTCAACCCGGTCTTCATGATGGCCGACTCGGGCGCGCGAGGCTCCAAGGATCAGATCCGCCAGCTGGGTGGGATGCGCGGGCTGATGGCGAAGCCGCAGAAGAAGATGACCGGCGGGCTGGGCGAGATTATCGAGGACCCGATCACCGCCAACTTCCGCGAGGGGTTGTCCGTACTGGAGTACTTCATTTCCACGCACGGTGCGCGTAAGGGTCTGGCTGACACGGCCTTGAAGACCGCCGACGCTGGCTATCTCACACGCCGCCTGGTGGACGTGGCGCAGGACGTGGTGGTGACCATGAAGGACTGCGGCACGATCATGGGCGTGCGGATGTACGCCCTCAAAGAGGGCGAGCAGGTCATCGAGCCCCTGGCAGACCGCGTCCTGGGGCGAGTGGCGGCCGAGGACGTGTTCGACCCCGTGACCAATGAGATCCTGGTCCATGCCGGCGAGCTCATCGACGAGGCCAAGGCGGAGAAGATCCGGGAGTCGGGAGTCGACTCGGTCTACATTCGCTCGGTGCTCACCTGCGAGGCGCCGCACGGCGTGTGCGCCCTGTGTTACGGCCGCAATCTGGCTACGCAGCGCCTTGTTGAGGTCGGCGAGGCGGTGGGCGTGATGGCGGCTCAGTCCATCGGCGAGCCGGGTACACAGCTCACACTGCGCACGTTCCACATCGGTGGGACGGCGGCGCGCATCGCGGCGGAATCGGAGGTGCGGGCCCGTCTGGCGGGCCGCATCCAGTTCGAAGGCCTGCGCTACGTGGAGCGGGACAACGTCCTCATCGCCATTAACCGAAACGGGAAGCTGAATATACTGGACGAGACCGACCGGATCCTGACGTCCTATTCCATTCCGCACGCCTCGCACCTGGTGGTGCGCGAGGGCGACCACGTCGAGAAGGAGCAGCTGCTGTTCCGCTGGGACCCGTACTCGGAGAGCATCTTGGCCCTGGCGGAGGGCAGGGTGGAGTTCCTCGACCTGATCGAGAAGGTCACCTACCAGGACGAGGTCGACGAGGCGACGGGACGGCGCCAGCGCGTGGTGATCGAGTCCCGCGACAAGAGCCTGACCCCGGCGGTGGTTGTGGTCAACGAGGAGACAGGCGAGTCGCGGCAACACATGATGCCGGTGGGCGCCATGCTGATGGTGCATCCCGGCGACTATGTGCGGCCTGGAGACCTCCTGGCCAAGATCCCGAAGCAGATCGCCAAGACGCGGGACATCACGGGCGGTCTGCCGCGGGTGGCGGAGCTCTTTGAGGCGCGTCGGCCTCGTGATCCGGCCATCGTCAGCGAGATCGACGGCTACGTCAAGTTCGGGGAGGTGCGGCGCGGCATCCGCAAGGTCACCGTCACCTCGCCGGACGGACACGAGACGAAGACCTACCTGATCCCGTACGGGAAGCACATTCTCGTGTACGACGGCGACTTTGTGCAGGCCGGCGAGAAGATCACCGAGGGTGCCATCGCCCCCCAGGACATCCTGGCTATTAAGGGGCCGAACGCGGTGCAGGAATACCTGGTGAACCAGATCCAGGAAGTGTACCGCTTGCAGGGTGTGCGCATCAACGACAAGCACATTGAGGTGATCACCCGGCAGATGTTCCAGAAGGTCCGCGTGGAGGACCCCGGCGACACCGATTATCTGGAAGGCGATCAGGTCGATCGACGGAGCTTCCTCTTGGAGAACGAGCGTATCCGGAACATGGTCGTGATCGTCGATCCGGGCGATTCGCCCTTCCACGTGGACGAGATGGTCCCCATCGAGGAGTTCGAGAAGATCAACGCAAGGCTTCGCGAGAGCGGCCGGCAGCCGGCGGAAGCCCGTCCGACACGGCCCGCCACCTTCCAGCCCGTGCTGCTGGGGATCACGAAGGCGTCGCTGACCACCGACAGCTTCATCTCGGCGGCCTCCTTCCAGGAGACCACCCGGGTGCTGGCCGACGCCGCGGTGCGAGGCAAGGTAGACTACCTGCGCGGCCTCAAAGAGAACGTGGTCATGGGGAATCTGATCCCCGCGGGTACCGGGCTCCGGAAGTACGATAATCTCCTGGTCAGTGGGCCCGTGAGCCTGGAAGAGGAGCGCGAAGGCAAGCCCGTCGTGGAAGAAAAGGAGCTGGCTGCCGCCTCCACGCAAAGCTGAACCAAATGGGGTGGACAGGCGGAAGAGGCCCTGCAGGGTGGAAAAAGGGTTTGACCTTACGCATGAGGTTCGTATATTTCAGACTGTCTAAAGCGGAAGCTGAGGAGATCGATGCCGACGATTAACCAACTGGTTCGCAAGGGGCGAGAGAAGGTAGCCTGGAAGACGAAGGCGCCGGCGCTCACCGGCTGTCCGCAGCGGCGCGGGGTGTGCACGCGCGTGTACACCACCACGCCCAAGAAGCCTAACTCCGCCCTGCGCAAAGTGGCCCGCGTGCGCCTGACGAACGGGTACGAGGTGACGGCGTACATCCCGGGGGAAGGGCACAACCTCCAGGAGCACAGCATCGTGCTGATCCGCGGCGGACGTGTGAAGGACCTCCCGGGTGTGCGCTACCACATCATCCGTGGGGTGTACGACGCGGCCGGTGTGGAGGGCCGGAAGCAGGGCCGCTCCAAGTACGGCGCCAAGAAGAAATAGCACGGCCAAGCCGAAGGTAGTCCAATGCCGAGACGCAAGCGACCCCAGAAGCGCGAAGTTCTGCCTGATCCGAAGTACCATAGCGTTCTGGTGACGAAGTTCATCAACTGCCTGATGCTCAAGGGTAAGAAGAGCCTGGCAGAGAGGATCTTCTACACGGCGCTTGAACGTATTGAGGAGAAGACGGGGCGAAAGGGATTAGAGGTTTTCGAGAAGGCGGTTGCCAACACCAAGCCCCTTCTCGAGGTGAAGTCCAGACGCGTTGGTGGAGCCACCTATCAGGTTCCCGTGGAAGTCCGGCCGGAGAGGCAGCAATCGCTGGCCATCCGGTGGTTGATCCACGCGGCTCGTGCCCGGTCGGAGCACACGATGGCCGAACGCCTGGCCAATGAACTCATTGCGGCTTCCAAAGGCGAGGGTGCGGCGATCAAGAAGCGCGAAGACACCCATCGCATGGCCGAGGCCAACAAGGCGTTCGCCCACTTCCGCTGGTAGCGCTGCACGCAGTTCCTTTGCTCGCTCGCCAGTCGACCCAGTTCCGGAGGTTTGCACGGGTCCAGCGTAGGGTTCGGACATAGCCTCAGGGCGAGGCTTCGTACCAGAGAAAAGGAGGCTCCACGTTCGAAGTGGAGTTTTTTATGGCAAGACAGGTACCACTGGACAGGATTCGCAATATCGGCATCATGGCCCACATCGATGCGGGCAAGACGACCACCACCGAGCGCATCCTCTATTACACGGGTCGCGTGCACCGCATCGGTGAGGTGGACGAAGGCACGGCCACCACCGACTGGATGGAGCAGGAGAAAGAGCGAGGCATTACCATCACCTCCGCGGCCATCAGCACGTACTGGAAGGACCACCGGATCAACATCATCGACACCCCGGGCCATGTGGATTTCACCGTGGAGGTCGAGCGCTCCCTGCGGGTCCTCGACGGCGCGGTAGCCCTGTTCTGCGCGGTCGGCGGGGTGGAGCCGCAGTCGGAGACGGTGTGGCGGCAGGCGGATCGCTACCGGGTTCCCCGCATCGCCTTTGTCAACAAAATGGATCGCGTGGGCGCCGACTTCTTCCACGTCGTGGAGATGATGAAGCAGCGGCTGGGTGCTCACCCCATCCCGATCCAGATCCCGATGGGGAGCGGCGATATGTTCGTCGGCCTCATCGATCTCATCAAGATGCGTGGGGTGGTCTACAACGAGGCCACCCTTGGAATGGAGTGGCAGGAGATCGACATCCCGAAGGACCTGTACGAGCAGGCCAG
>JAPDPT010000078.1 GCA_034506315.1 candidate division KSB1 bacterium
AAACGAAATCCCGGCGTGCGTGGTGGACTCTCGCGGGCACGCGATGGGACTCCTTCCCCCTTCCAGGCGGTGCGGCCCACCCCCGGGCCGGTGGGATCGAGGCCCCTGCGAAGTATGGCGCTCTCCGGGTTTACTTACGCCATATCTTTCGGAAGGCTTGGAAACCCTTGGTGATCCCGCTCAGCAGGGCAGCTACCTCGACCAGAGGCTGCTCAATTTTCTGCTCCAGCCCGCGCTCCAGATCGCGCAGGCGCACCGCCGTATCGCGCAGTGCAGTCACCCCCTCGCCCGCCTTCTCCACCTGGTCGCCAATTGCTTGGACCACGCGGCGCACTTCCTGGCTCACCACGGTCAAATCATGGACAACTGGCCCCATCTGGAGACGCGCGGTCTCCGCCAATCGTTCGACCTGTCGGGCGGCCTCCCGTACGCGCGCCGCCATGGCGATCATCGCTGCCGCCACGCCAAGCATAGCCAGGGCGATCACCGCGACGGAAACGGCAATGACCAGGTCCATTGCCCCTGTGCTCCTTTCTCGCTCAGGCCGCTTCGCCGCGGCGACGCTTGTCCGCCTCCTTCTTGGCCAACTCCTCCTTCGCAGCCTCTACCCCAGCCTGGGCCGCCTTACGGAGCCGGCTACCCGCCTCTTTGGCTTCCTCAACTGCGCCCTCGGCGACCTCTTCCACTTCCTCGACCGCCTCGTGCGCCCTGGACAGAACCTCTTCGGCCTTGCGCCGCGCCTCGCTGAGCTGCCGTTCGGCCTCCTCACGCAGTTCAGCCGCGCGCTTGCGCGCACTCTCCAGGATCGCCTCCGCCTTGGCGCGGGCATCGGAATAGGCCCGCTTGGAGCGATCCAAAGCCTCCATCCCCTTCTGCTTGATCTCCCCGCGCAATTCCTTGCCCGACTTCGGGGCAAACAGCACCCCGAGCACAGCGCCCACAAAAGTCCCGATCAAGAAGCCGCGCAGAAAGCTTCCCCGGTCACCACCATCGGCTGCCATCCTCCACCTCCTGGTCTTGCTCGCTCATCGCACCCGTTTTTTGCGCATCCCTGCCCTTTCGCTTGGCTATTGAGCCTGTCTCTCCTTCAGCCTTTCCGCCGGCGGCAGAGCGCGCAGGCGCTCGCGCAGGCGCAGAAACTCCGGATCGTCCCGAACGAAGTCCGTCTTGGGCGGCAATTTGGTGATTAACCCCTTTGCCCTCTGGATCCTCTCGCTTGTGGGAGGATGAGTGCTGAACCACACTTCCAGGAGACTCGGCTCCCGTTCCTGCAGCTGAAGCAGCTTCTCAAAGAAAGTCACCATCCCGTTCGGATCGTAGCCGGAGCGATAAGCGTACTGGACCCCCAGTTCATCGGCTTCGTATTCCTGCTTGCGGCTGTAGGCGAGGATCCCGGCGGTGGTAAAAAGCTCAGCCGTGATCTTCTGCCAGAGCTTGGGATTCTGACCCAGAACCAATTGCGTCACAATGGCGATGCCGTACTGCTTGGTGAGCATCTCCGTGCCGTGGCGAGCTACGACGTGCCCGATCTCGTGCGCCATTACGCAGGCCACCTCGCTTACATTGTCGGCGCGCTCGATGAGCCCCCGGTGCACGTACACCCATCCCCCCGGGATGGCAAAGGCATTCACGTCCGCCGTATTCACCACCTGGAAGTGGTATTGCAGGTTTGGCCAATCCGAGCTCCGCGCGATCCTCTCGCCGATCCTCTGGAAGTAGGCGGTGATCTCTGGATCCTCCAGGATAGGGTACGTGCGGGCAATCTCGCGCGAGAACTCCTGCCCCATCTGCACCTCTTGCTGCACCGAGATCAGGTTGATGTCGCCCTTGTTCACCCCGGTCGTCGCGCAACCAAGCGCTACCAGAGCGCCCAGGATGCCTGGAAGGCCTGTTCGCAGAAAGTTCTTGGCCATGTTGATCCCCTCACTTGGTCTTGGTTGTCTCGGGTTGCGGAAGCCCCACCATGCGCAAGAACTCTTCTTCTGTGATCATGGGGACTCCCAATTCCCGTGCTCTTTCCGCCTTGGAACCGGGATTTTCGCCGACGACAACATAGTCCGTCTTGCGGCTTACGGAGGAAGCCGCTCGACCGCCAAGGCGCTGAACCAGCTCCTCGGCCTCCTCCCGCGTCATGCTGGCCAGGGCACCCGTGAACACAAAGGTCTTGCCCGCCAGAGGCTGTGGTCCCACCGCGGCAGCGGGAACTCTCTCCAGCTTCACGCCTGCCCGTGCCAGCCGGTCCAAGAGGGCCAGGTTCTCTGGCTGCTGGAAGAACGAGAATACCGACTCCGCCACCGTCGGCCCTACTTCCGGCACCGTGAGAAGCTCCTCGTAGCGGGCCTTCTTCAAGGCCTCAAAGCTCCCGAAGTGCTTCATCAAGACTTGTGCCATGTGTTCGCCGACGTGCCGAATCCCCAGGGCGAACAAGATCCGGTCGGGGCTTCGCTCTTTGCTCGCTTCGATAGCGTCCAGGATGTTCTGAGCGGACTTATCGCCCATGCGCTCCAGCCTGACCAGATCCTCCTTCCGAAGGTAGTACAGGTCCGCAACGTCTTTCACCAGTCCCTTATCGACCAGCTGGTCGATAAGCTTCTCGCCCAGTCCGTCGATGTCCATGGCCCGTTTGGAGGCGAAGTGCCGGATCCGCTCCTTCAGTTGGGCTGGGCAGGAGGCATTGGTGCAGCGATGGGCCACCTCACCCTCCAGGCGGATCACTTTGCCTCCACAGACGGGGCAACGATCCGGAAGGCGGTAAGGCTTTTCCTCGCCTGTGCGCCGGGACGTAACGACGCTTACGATTTCTGGAATGACGTCGCCCGCTCGCTGGACTACCACCCAATCACCGATCCGAACGTCCAGGCGGTCTACCTCGTCCTGATTGTGGAGGGTGGCGCGGCTCACAACCACCCCCGAGACCCGAACCGGCTTGAGGATGGCGACCGGAGTCAGCGCACCTGTTCGACCGACTTGCGCTACGATGTCTAAGACCTGCGTGATCTCCTGGCGCGCCTCGAACTTCCAGGCGATGGCCCAACGCGGGCTGCGTGTTTTCTCGCCCAGCCGCCGCTGGAACTCCAGCTGGTTCACCTTGACCACGATCCCGTCGATCTCGTAGGGCAAGCTCTCTCGCAACTCTGCCATTTGGTGGTAGTACTCTTCCACCTCCTCAATGCCGCGACACAGTCGAATATGGGGGTTCACCTTCAGTCCCCATTTGCGAAAGGCCTCCAGCACCTCGTAGTGGGTCGCAAAGGAGTATCCGACGATCTGGCCGTAACCGTAGCAGTACATGTCCAGGGGACGCGAGGCCGTCACGGAGGGATCCAGCTGGCGAACGGAGCCGGCCGCCGCGTTCCGCGGGTTGGCAAAGATCGGTTCCCCACGTTCCTGACGTTCCTGGTTCAGGCGCCGGAAGGCCTCCACCTCCATGATCACCTCGCCCCGCACCTCCAGCCGGCTCGGGGCCGGGAGCTCCCGCGTGATGAGGCGCAGGGGAATGGACTTGACCGTGCGCAGGTTTTGGGTCACGTTCTCCCCGGTGAAGCCGTCCCCGCGGGTGGACCCCACGGTGAACACGCCGTTTTCGTATACGAGCTCGATCGCCAGGCCGTCCAGCTTGGGCTCCGCCACGTATTCGAGGGGCCCGGCGACTCCCAAGAGGCGGCGACACCGTTCGTCGAAGTCCTGCATTTCGCCTGTGGAGAAGGCGTTGTCGAGGCTCAACATGGGAATGGTGTGTGCGACGGTAGCGAATTCTTCCAGCGGTGGAGCCCCCACCCTCTGGCTTGGAGAATCGGGGGTAACCAGATCCGGAAACTGCCGCTCCAGCTCCAGAAGCTCCTGGAAGAGGCGGTCGTACTCAGCGTCGGGGATCTCCGGGCTATCCAGCACGTAGTAGCGGTAATTGTGGTAATGGATGAGCTCCCGAAGCTCTTCCAACCGCTTCTGTGCTTCTTCGCGCGTCATCGCGTCCTCCCTCCCCGAACGTCAACGCTCCAGATCTCCTGGGGCTGCTGGTCAGCCTTTGACCACACCCAGTGGCCGAAGCTTGGCCACCTTTACCGAGATGCCCGCCAGGGCTACGGCCTCCACAACGCGCGAGACATCCTTGTAGGCTTCCGGCATCTCCTCCGCAATGGTCTCCTTGCTGCTGGCCATCACAAAGACGCCGCGGTCCTCCAGCTCCCGCTTCAGGGCGCGCCCCTTCGCCACCCGCGTAGCTTCGTGGCGGCTCATCACCCGGCCGGCACCATGGCAGGTAGAGCCGAAGGTCTCCACCATGGCTTTCTCCGTCCCCACCAGCACGTACGAATACCGTCCCATATCGCCCGGGATGAGAACCGGTTGTCCCACATCTCGGTACGCAGCGGGTACAGCTGGGTGCCCTGGTCCGAAAGCCCGTGTGGCCCCTTTCCGATGGACGCACAGGGTCTTCCTCTGGCCGTCCACCTCGTGCTCCTCGAGCTTGGCGATATTGTGCGCCACCTCGTAGACCACCTGCATGTTCACCCGCGAGGGGGGTAGACCGAGAGCCTTGACGAATGCCTCCCGCGCCCAGTGGGTGATCATCTGCCGATTGGCAAAGGCGAAGTTCACGGCGCAGGCCATCGCAGCGTAGTACTGCTTCCCCTCCGGCGACTGCACCGGCGCACAGCAGAGCTGCTTGTCCGGAAGCTCGATGCCGTACTTCTCACTGGCTTTGAGCATCACCCGAATGTAGTCGTCACAGACCTGGTGTCCGAACCCTCGCGAGCCGGTGTGCACGATCATGGTCACCTGGCCCTCGAAGAGACCCAGTTTCTGGGCCAGTTTCTCATCGTACACCTCCTCGACAAACCCCACCTCCACAAAGTGGTTGCCGCTGCCCAAGGTGCCAAGCTGGGGCCTCCCCCTCTCCATGGCCCGGGCGCTCACGTAGGACGGATCGGCTCCTGGCAAGCGTCCCGACTCCTCGATGTGGTCAAGGTCAGTCTCTGTGCCGAAGCCATTCTCGACCGCCCAGTGCGCTCCCTCGACCAGAACCCGCTCCAGCTCTTTATTGCTCAGCTTGATGGCCCCCGTCGACCCCACTCCGCTCGGGACGTGCTGAAACAACGCGCTTACCACGTCCCGAATCTTGTCCTGGATCTCCTCTCGCTTCAGGTCGGTTCGCAGAAGCCGGACGCCGCAATTGATGTCGTATCCTACGCCGCCCGGTGAGATGACGCCGCTTTCCACGTCGAACGCCGCCACCCCCCCAATCGGGAAGCCATAGCCCCAATGAATGTCGGGCATGGCCATGGAGTAGTTCACAATGCCGGGAAGGGTCGCCACGTTCGCCACTTGGATGTGCGCGTTGTCCTTCGTGACGTCCGGAAGCATGTCCTCCGTGGCGTAGATCCGGCCCGGCACACGCATTTTCCCCTCCCGGGGAATCTCCCAGAGATAATCCGTAACTTTGCGAAGCTTGTACTGGCTCATCCTGCTCACCTCCTCGCACGGCCGAATCCCCCGCGGGAGCAGCCGGGGAACGTCGCTCCGTCAGATGTCAAAAATCACGTTGGCTTCCCAACCTGGTCCATCGCGCCGCGGACCCACGTAGACCTGGTGGAAGGTGACCGCTTTGATTTCGATCTTCGCCTCGTGAACCTCGGGGTTGAACGTTTCCCCGTGCGCCTCCGCACGGAGAAACTGGTCGTCGATCTCCAGGACCTTGAACTCGCGATAGACCTCGTTCTCTGTGCAGAAATTGAAGTTGAGCTCCGATAGCCAGTTCACCATGAGTTCGTCCAGGGCATTGGCCCGGACCGCAATGCACCGGCGAAACCGCGGCTGTACACGATCAGCATTCCGCAGCAGGAGGCAGAACATCGCCCGCCCGGCGTTTTCAAAAAGCTCCTCCTTGGTCCGCCCCCACACCCGGACGCCCACGTCTCCCGTGTGTTCGATGATTTCGAAGAACGATCCGCCCGTATACTGGCCCATGCCGTTTGCACCTCGGTTATCGGTCCGGACTGAGCTCGACCCGCTCCAATTCCTCCAGTACCCGCTGGCGGATCGCGTGGACCGTGGGGAGATCCCGCACGAGCCTTCCGTTCTGCAGCAGCGGCGTTAGAAGAGGCTGCAGAGGGTTACCGCAAGTGCATACGTCTGGCTGCTGGGACCACGGGAGCAGGCGGCGCGCACCGCACCGAGGACAACGCCACACCTGCTTCCGCCCCGCAAGCTTGCCGCGCTTGGCAACAGGCTTTCCTTCGATCTCAACGATGTCCATCGCGAAGTCCAGAACCGGTGCGTTGCTGATGGAAGTGCCCACCCCGTAGGCATCAGCTACCTCATTGAGCTCGAAGATCCGATACTCGTCAATCCCGCCGGAAACAAAGATCTTCACATGGCGAAAGCCTCTCAGGTCCAGCTCCCAGCGAACCTCTCGCAGGATCGCCAGGAAATCACCCCGCCGGCTACTCGGAGTGTCGAGTCGAACCCCGTAGAGGGCCTCGCCCAGCGTCTCGGCCACTCGCAGCGCCTCGAATTTCTCGTCACCGAAAGTGTCTACAAGGGCCACCCGGGGCACCTCCTTCTCGATCACGCGATCGAAGGCCGAGGTGGCCGCGACCACATCGCCCATCAAGAGGACCAGGGCGTGGGGGATGGTACCCGTCGGCTTCAGGTTTAGAAGCTCGGCACTCCGCACGACGGCCACCCCGTCGCACCCCCCGGCGTAGGCATTCCGGTCGATCAGAGGCGCCAGTGCGGGGTGCATGCGGCGAGCGCCAAAGCTGGCCAGAAGGCGCTGGCCGGCCGCCTTGCGGCACCGAGCGGCCTTCGTGGCGATCCCCGATGCCTGGCAAAGGAATCCCAGGAGAGCCGTTTCATAAAGCCCGAAGTCCAGATAATCCCCCTCGATCAGGAGCGTTGGCTCCCCCGGATAGAAGATCATCCCCTCTTCCATCGCCCACACGTCGACGGGCAACGAGATGAGGAGCTCCAGGGCTGACTCCAGGCCTGCGAACACCCCCCAGGAGTAGCGGTCCGGAAAGGACTTTACCACGAACTCCGCCGCCACCCGCCGGTGGATTCCCTCCGCCTCCAGAATGCGGCGGGTCCTTTCAAAGTAAACATCGGTAAGCTTGCCCGCACGGATGTCATCGAGCGTAGCGATGTATTTCATGGGCGTGCTCACCTCGCCGCACCCCTCCCCGACGCAGGCTCAGGGTCACTCGCAGCCACCCGTCGAGCGTAGAGGTTCCTCTCCTGGCCCTCTGCTCGTTCCCCCGACCTTCCACCTCAGGCGCCGAACTTCTTCAACCGAAGGGCGTGCGCCAGCATCAGAGCCATCAATTGTACCGCCGGGAACCGACCCAGGATTCCCTTTGCGCAGCTCACCTCGTCGAAGCGCTCCACGTCGTCCATCCGAGCCGTGGGGGAGACCAGGGCCACCGGCACCGGATGCCAGCTGTGCGCTTTGAGGAGCGCCGGAGTCGAGTGATCGCCCGTGACCACCAAGACCTGCGGATCGAGGGCTGTGACCAGGGGAAGATAGGAGTCAACCTCCTCGATCACGCGCACCTTGGCATCGAAATCCCCATCTTCCCCGCGCGAGTCTGTGTACTTGACGTGGAGGAAGAAGAAGTCGTAGTCGTTGTAGCGATCCCGGAGGGCCTCAAACTGGGTCCTCACATCGGGAGTGACGGGGTGCAGATCCATCCCGATCAGCTTCGCCACCCCCCTGTACATGGGATAGTTGGCAATGGCGTATCCCCGAAGCTTGAAGCGCTCCTGCAGGGTCCGATAATGGCGGTTCTTGGCAAAGCCGCGCAGCAGAATGAAATTCGCCTTTGGCTCGTCCGCCAGGATCTGGCGCGCTTGCGCCAGCAGTCTCTCGACCACGCGGATTGTCCGGCGGGCCTCTTCGGTGTCTACCGTGGCCTGAGGAGGAAGGGGCTCCATCCCTACTTGCTGCGGGTCCGTGTCCAGGAGGTCGCCCGACAGGCCTTCGCCGCGAAGGAGAATCATCGCCCGATGTTCCTTCACTGCGCGGCAGATAAACCCTACCCCGTCGCCGAGGTCGACTCCCTTCTGGAGTTTCTCGCAGAGTCTTTCGCATTCCTCCGTGGGGATACGGCCCGCTCGCCGGTCGACGATCTTGCCATCGGGGCCCAGGGTGCAGAAGTTGATCCGCACCGCTACGTCGGACGGCGTTAGCTCCATCCCGATCCCTGCCGCCTCCAGAACCCCCCGCCCGATGTTGTTCTCGATCGGGTCATATCCGAAGAGGGCGAAATGGGCGGGTCCGCTGCCCGGGGTGACACCCGGTAGGATCGGATCCATCAGGCCGCAACTTCCTCTGCGAGCAAGCAAATTCAGGTTTGGGCGACGCGCCACGTGGAGTTCTGTCCCATCTTTGCCAGGGATCGCCAGGCCTCCGATCCCGTCGAGCACCAGCAGGACGATCTTGGAGTCATTGGGTACCACCAGTTCCTCGATGACGCGATAGTCCATCTCCACCTCCGAACTCGCTCTGTTTCTCCACCGGGTTCAGGTCTCAAGCTTACCTGTCATTTACGAAAAACAAGCCTAATTTTCAACCCCCATTCCCGCGAACCAGTACCAATAGATCTACCGACCGCCTTGCAGCCTCCCTCCGATTTGTTTACCTTCCGTAGGGTCAAACCCGTTGGAGTCTCACCTCGCCCCGGTTCCCCGGTGGCGGGCGGACAACTTCTCCTCAACTCGTTCGCAATTGCAAAACCTTTCGTGCGAGGTTGGGGCCATGAGGGAGGAAGCCATCCACTTTCGGCTGAACGGAGAGGACGTGCAGGTCCGGGTCGCCCCCAATCGAATGCTCCTCTGGGTACTGCGGACGGAGTTCGGGCTCACGGGTACCAAGTACGGCTGCGGTGTGGGCGTCTGCGGCGCCTGTACGGTGGTGGTGAACGGCGAGGCAGTCCGGTCCTGTCAGACCCCCATCGGCTCGGTACGCGGCAAGGAGGTGCTTACCATCGAGGGGCTGGGGAAAGAGGGGCGCCTACATCCTCTCCAACAGGCCTTTGTAGAGCACGACGCCCTCCAGTGCGGGTACTGTACCCCCGGCATGATCATGTCCGCGTACGCCCTTCTCCTGAAAAACCCGCGGCCCACGCGCGCGGAGATTATCGCCTGGATGGACGGCAATCTTTGCCGTTGCGGAGCGCACCCCCGGATCGTCCGGGCCATCGAATCGCTGGCCGAAAGGAAGTGAGGAGCAGCCATGGAAGCCGCAGAAATCGATCTCGAACTGGACGCTGTAGGGCCCGGCCTAAGGAAGCCCCTTAGCCGCCGCGACTTTCTCCGCCTCGGCGGCGGCATCCTGGTGCTGTTCAGCTTTCCGCGCGTCGTGGGGGAAGGGACAGCACAGCCCCGTACGCTTCCGGATGACTTCAATGCCTTTCTCCGCATCGCCGAGGACGGGACGGTCAGCTGCTTCACGGGCAAGATCGAGATGGGACAGGGGGTCATCACCTCCCTCGCCCAGATGCTGGCGGAAGAGCTGGACGTGCCCTTCGACAGGGTCAAGATGGTCATGGGGGACACCGACCTCTGTCCCTGGGACATGGGCACCTTCGGGTCGATGACCACTCGCTTCTTCGGCCCTCCCCTGCGAAAAGCTGGGGCCGAGGCGAGGCAGGCTATCCTCGAGCTTGCCGCCGAGCGCTTCGGTCTTCCGGTGGACGATCTGTCCACGGCGGACGGCACCGTCTTCGTGCGTCGAGATCCAACGCGGCGCCTGACCTACGGAGAGCTCGTGCAGGGCAGGAGAATCGAGCGGCGTGTTCGGACCGAGGCGCACTTGAAACGGCCGTCCGAGTTTCGGATCATGGGCAGGCCGCACGGTCGCACCGACGCAGTGGCAAAGGTAACCGGCCAAGCTCAGTACGCCGCCGATATCCGCCTACCGGGCATGCTATACGCCTGTCTCCTCCGCCCGCCAGCTCATGGGGCTCGCCTTCTCTCCGTGGACACAAAGGGGGCGAGATCCGTTCCCGGCGCCATCGTGATCGAGCAGGATGGCCTGGTGGCCGTCCTCCATGAAAAACCCGACATGGCTGAGGAGGCGCTGCGGAGGATCGAAGCGCGCTTCGAAATTCCGAAGGCCACTGTGGACCACGAGACTATCTTCGCCCATCTGCTCAAAGTGGCGCCCGAGGGAGAGACGTTGGCGGAAGGCGGCAACCTGGAGGAGGGAATCCGTCTTGCAGCCCATCGCTTCTCCGAGACCTACTGGAACGACTACGTAGCCCATGCCGCCATCGAAACCCACGCGGCAGTGGCAGAAATGAAGGATGGCAAGCTGACGGTATGGGCCTCAACCCAAACCCCCTTCCCTCTCCGGGAACAGATCGCCCGTGAGCTGGACCTCCCCCCGGAACGGGTCCGGGTAATCACCCCATTCGTGGGCGGAGGGTTTGGAGGCAAGTCCGCCAATCAGCAGGCTCTCGAGGCCGCGCGGCTGGCGAAACTGATCGGCCGGCCGGTTCAGGTCAGCTGGCGACGCCAGGAGGAGTTCTTCTTTGACACCTTCCGACCGGCGGCGATTGTGAAGATCGATGCCGGTACCACACACGACGGTTATCTGTGCTACTGGGACTACCACGTGTACTACGCCGGTAGCCGCGGCGCCGAGCACTTTTATTCCATACCTCACCACCGCACCGTAGCGCACGGTCGAGGCTGGCAGGGGAATCCGGGGTCTCATCCCTTCGCGACCGGACCTTGGCGCGCCCCTTCCAACAATACCAACACCTTTGCCCGGGAGTCCCACATCGACGCCGTAGCGGCTGCCTGCGGCTTGGACCCCGTCGAGTTTCGCCTGCGCCATCTAAAAGATGAGAGAATGCGGCGCCTTTTGGAGGTCGCCGCCAAGGAGTTTGGCTGGAGGTCAGCTGTCCACCCAACTGGCCTGGGGCTGGGCGTAGCGTGCGGGATGGATTCGGGAACCTACGTCGTCACGATGGCTGAGGTCAGCGTGGACCCTCAGACCGGACAGATTCGAGTAAAACGCGTACTTGCGGCCCAGGACATGGGTATCTGTGTCAACCCGGACGGAGCTCGTCTTCAGATGGAAGGCTGCGTCATGATGGGCCTTGGCTACGCCCTTACGGAAATGATCAACTTCCGGGGCGGAGAGATTCTCGATCGCAACTTCGACACGTACGAGATCCCGCGCTTTTCCTGGCTGCCTGAGATCGAAACGATCATCGTTCCCAACAACGGCATCGAACCGCAGGGCGGGGGCGAGCCGGCCATCATCACGATGGGGGCTGTCATAGCCAATGCCGTTTACGACGCCACCGGAGCTCGACTTTGCCGACTGCCGATGAGACCGGAGCGCGTGAAGGCCGCATTGGCGAGGCTGCGACGCGAATGATTCGACCCTGCGGCACTTCCGGTGGCTCTTCCAAGCAGGAGGCGGGGCTGGCCACGTCCGGCCAAGATAGCAGCCCGGCCGGAGCGCGGGCGGCGTGGCGCAAGACCCGTGCAGCGCTGGAGATCGCGAAAGGAAACACGGGGCCCTCGTTCGATGCTGACCAGGCGTAAAGCCGGTGGGAAGGGACACCCAGACCTACGGACTCCTCACCTCAGCCGCGGGCTCCTCACCCTTGGGCTCACGATCGGGCTATGGTACCTACCGGCGGCGGCCCAGGTTGTGGAGTTGTACCGGGATCACTGGGGCTGGGAGTTCGTAGAGCGGCTCAAGGTGCAGGGTCTGATCAGTCCCCTGCTCACCTCCGTGGGGCCTGGGCTGCGCGGAGATGTAGCGGAGGGGCTACGAAGCGCGTGGCGATCCCTCGCGGAGGATCCAACCCTCCTTTCTGCTACGGAAAGAGCCCTCTTGGCGCAGCTCTCCTCCGACTTTTCTGAAGAGCTACTTTCCGCTGGGAGAAAGAGCCCGGCCCTTCCTTCCGAACGCCACCTGATCGCGATCTCGGACAGTACACTGCACGCTCGTCTCGATCTTCTGCTACGCCAGGAAGTACACTCGCGGCGGGGAACCGCCTACCAGCCCGCCCAGTTGAAGGCCGTCACGACAGGTGGGATCCTCGCGCGAGGGTCCATCGGCGGGACGCTCTGGTTTTACCTTGACGCGCGCAACACGGCCACCCGCGGCGGCGAGGTTCCCGAAAAGGAACATTTCGACCCGGCGCAGGGCCAACCCATCGTGACTTCGGGCAGGACCGTATACTCGGATGTGGCCACCGCCTACCTGGCTGCCCGCACGCCTTGGTTCAGCTTTCAGGCGGGACGCGGCTGCCTGTGGTGGGGCCCCAGCCCGCGCTCGGGGTTAATTCTTTCCGCCTCCGTCCCGCCCTTCGACTTCCTGCGATTGGACGCCCGCTGGAAGCGTCTGCGTTTCACCTACCTTCACGCCGAATTGCGAAGCCCTTTTGGTCGCAAGTTCCTGGCGGGCCATCGGTTGGACTGGATGGCCCGTAGCAACCTCCTGGTCGGAGCCAGCGAGACCGTGGTCTATGGGCTCCGAAACGCTGAACTGGCCTACTTGAATCCTATCATGCCGTACCACATCGCCGAACATCACCTCGGCGACCGCGACAACAACAACATCAGCCTTGACTTCTGGTGGCGCATTCGGAAAGGACTGGCCAGCTACGGAGAGCTCCTCATCGACGACCTGACCTTGTCCGCTCCCCTCTTTCGCTACTGGGGGAACAAGTTCGGTGTCCTCCTCGGCGCGCAATGGCTGAATCCGGTGGGCCTGGCCGATTCCCAGATACGCCTGGAGTACACACGCATTGAACCGTACGTCTACACCCACTACGACTCCGTCAACCGCTACCAGCACTACGACCAGATCCTCGGCAATTCCCTGGGCCCCAATGCGGACGAATGGTACGTTGAGCTGTCAAGATACTTCGGCCGCGACTTCCGGTGCCTCTTCTGGACGTCCCTGGTCCGGAAAGGCGAGGGTGAAGTCTCCCGCGCCCACGTTGCCGCCGACGGGAACGGGAAGTCCTTTCTGCAGGGCGTGGTGGAGCGGAGGCGTGTCCTCGGCATTGAAGTTCGCGACCAGGTCCGGCGAGATGTTTTCATTGGGCTGCGCTATTTCCAGAACTGGGTAAGCAATGCGCAGCACCGGCCGGGGCATCGGAGCCACGGCAGGGCCTTCGTGGCGTCCCTGTACCTGAATTACTGATGGGTTGCGGCCTTCCGGTCTTACGACGGAGCGGAGATCGGTGGACTGGTTTCTGGTAGCAGGGGCCGCATTGTACGCGGCCGTGCTGTTCGGTCTGCGTTGGGGAGTCGGCAAGGCCGAACGAGACGGCACGCGCTCCAGCGCCTTTCCCCAGGTGAGCATTGTCATCGCAGCCCGCAATGAGGCGCAACACATCGAAGCATGCTTGCGATCCGTTCTCGCGCAGGACTATCCGCGTGGACGACTGGAGA